>JAXFQZ010000053.1:0-22683 GCA_034178685.1 Candidatus Ornithospirochaeta sp.
AGGTAGTTGTTGAAGATGAACGACATGCACATGAAAGGGCATGCGATGAAGATGTAGCAGGCATATGCATCGGCATATGGAAGAATAGTGGAGCTAGCACCGAGAGCGGACATAAGCTGAGGTCTGAAGACAGTTCCGGACACAGAAAGAAGAACCGAGATGATGATTCCGGCGAATACACCTGATGAAGCTACCTGGGATGCCTTATCGTTCTCCTTTGCGCCAAGAAGCCTTGATGCCACGTTTCCTGCTCCCATTCCTATCGTGAAGCCGATTGCCTGTATGATTGCCTGTACGGAGAACACTATTCCTACAGCGCCAGCTGCGCTTGTGCCGATCTTCGAAACGAAGAACGTATCCGCCATATTGTAAAGGGCGCTGATCATCATGGATATGATGGTCGGCACTGCAAGCTTCCAGATGAGCTTCCGCACAGGCGTATTGGTCATCTTCTCGTAATGAGCTGCTCTTCTATCTGTCTCGTCCATAATATTCTCCATTCTGATTCTTAATTCAAAAGTCAGATTCTTTCAACAGGATGAGCCTCATAAGGAAAAATGCGCACATAATCGGCATTGCATTTGATTACCTTTTGGTGTAGACTCCATTAGTAACAGTCATGCGGTGGTCGTATAGTGGCTATTACCCGAGCTTCCCAAGCTCGTGATGCGGGTCCGATTCCCGTCCGCCGCTTACCTTTTCGGTTTACATATTGCATTGAATGGCCCCTGAACGGGGCTGTTTCTGTCTATATCCCTCTGCAAGCTTTGAAAAAGGCCTTTCCTGATTAATATCTAGGATCCTGTCCGTTGTCCAATGGCAACGGAGAAGATTCCAGATCCAGAGAAAAGCCACCCCATGGTTTTATCCACGAGGTGGCTTCCTGTTTTCTAAGGGTCTCAAACCCTTAATTCAATGAGCTCTTCTGTCTTAGGATATCAAGTGGAAATCAAACGGATTCCGGACACGTTCAATTCCAGTGGATTATACCTTCAGGAATACCGGCTCTTACCAGCATGCTTTCCATTGCATCGGTTCGTGCCATATTCACGTTAACCGTTTCCAGGTTCGAACAGTTCCCGAACGCAGCAGCTCCGATATCCGTGACAGTGGATGGAATCGTGACTTCGGTCAGCGAACTGCAGTCATAGAACGCCCATTCCTGAATGCTCTTGGTACCTTCAGGAAGATTTATCCTTTCAAGTGAGGTGCATTTCTCAAAGGCATTGAATTCAATGCTTTCAAGTTCCGATCCTTCTGCAAAGCTGATGGTTGTCAGCTCCATGCATCTTCTGAATGCACCGTATCCTATGGATTTGACACTGGCAGGAATCGTGACCTTACTGATTGCTGTCGTATTGAATGCCATGTTTGAAATGGATGTGAGATTATTACCATTGATCGTGACTTCTTCAATTCCGCTTTCGGCAAATGCAAAATCTCCTATTGTCGTGACGGATCCGGGAATCACTACTGACTTGATCCCGCTTTCAGCAAATGCGGATTCCCCGATGGAAACAACTGTTGCAGGAATCTCTATTGATTCTGCTTCCAAGCCTTTGAAGGTGTTGGCTGCTATGGATGTGATATTCATTTCAGGAAGCTCAAACTCACCCTGTTCCTTTCCACGGGGCGTAAGGCCTTCAAGAGCATAGTTTTCTCCGTCCTTCGTGAATCTGTATAAAGCGATCTCACGCTCACCGAGGTTGCCGTAGCATAATACTTCTGCGTTGAAGCTATCAGCTCCGAGCTTATACCAAGAATCAAGGGTTCCGTTGTAACAAAGGAGCCTGAGGGACGGACAGCCACTGAATGCATCGCTGGCTATGGTTACCAGGCTCTTAGGGAGAGCATTGATGTACTCCAGGGATCTGTTGCCGGAGAAAGCCTGTCTTCCGATGGTCTCTACACCTTCTTCCATATCGACTGACATGAGAAAAGGTATATCTTCAAATGACCTATCACCGATTGTCTTGATACTTGTTCCGAGCTTGACTCTCTTAAGCTTTGGCATTCCGTTGAATACACCTTCCTTGAATGCTGTAACCTCTTCAATTGATTCGTATTCTTCCATATGCCAGTAGCGATTGCCGGCATCGTAATAATTATTTCCCGGCGTAAGGCATCCATCTACTATTCTAAAGTAGTCGGCTTTATAAGGATCGTAATCTGAACCGGATGGGCTTCTAAGCATTAAATCGTCATTTTTCACTGGTGTCTGCGACTCACAGGATACGATGATCAGCATGAGTGCTATTAGGATGATGATAGCTTTTTTCATGTTCTGTTTCCTTTCTATGCAATGAGGATAATAGGGGGTATGTTGCAGAACCGTTACAGGAAAACGATGTTTTTCACTCGGATTCTGCCCTGCGGGAGGTTGTCTTCGCAACAAGACCGGCCTTGTCCCTTCCCGGGTTCTTCCGGAGTTTATCAGCTATTTCCCCGCTGCAGTCCTTCGGGAAATGGATTGTCGGCTTTCCGTCAACGCATTTAATCAGAGGACTGTACACCCCTTTCTTCTATATATGCGTTTTCGGCCATGATCCTCAGTATGACCGGCAGCAGTGCAGAGCAAGGTGATCGGTCTATTGACGGGTTAGCCTATGCCATATTAATATCAGAATCATATATTAAAGCGCACATAGGTGCAAAGGAACATGCCCAAAGTGGACGAAGGCCCTGGCAGTAAACACAGTAAACAGGATTCGGATGTTCCTCCTTTGTTATGGAGGAATGAATTCATAGGATATCTTCATTTCCGGCTCTGATTAGCAGAAGGAAGAAAGAACAGAGCATTAAAGGAGATAGAGGATGTCATTATTCAAACAGCTTATACTTCAGGTAATACTGATATTATTCAATTCATTCTTCGCGGCGACCGAGATCGCTGTGATATCGCTCAATACCACCAAGCTCAGGAAGATGATCGAGGAAGGAGACAAGAAGGCAGAGAAGCTCCTCCACATGGCTGAGAATCCATCGGGCTTCCTGTCGACGATACAGATCGGAATCACGCTTGCAGGCTTCCTGGGATCTGCTTTCGCTGCAGACAATCTCTCGGAGCATCTTGTCGGATGCTTCATCAGCTGGGGATGGAAGATCCCTGTTTCCCTGATGAACACGATAGCAGTCGTCCTGATCACGCTTGTAATATCCTTCTTCACGCTGATCTTCGGCGAGCTTGTGCCTAAGCGCATCGCGCAGCAGAAGGCAATGAGGGTCGCACGCTTCTCAGTTTCGATAATCTCGGCCCTTGCTGCAGTCATGAAGCCTGTGATCTGGCTTCTTTCCACGATCACCAATCTCGTCCTCAGGCTATTCAGGCTGAAGACCGATGGAGACGAGGAGCAGGTCACTGAGGATGACATAAGGCTGATGGTCGATGCAGGCGGGGAATCCGGCTCTATCGAGGAGGATGAGCAGGAGTGGATCCAGAACGTATTCGAGTTCAACGATATCTCAGTCAGCGATGTAATGACCAGGGAGCCTGATGTCATAGCATTCCAGCTCGACACCCCTGAGGACAAGGTACTCTCCACCATCAAGGAGACAGGACTCTCAAGATACCCTGTCTACGGAGAGGATATAAACGATATCATAGGAACGCTCAATGCAAGGGAGTTCCTCCTGAATCTCTCATCGGAAAAGAAGAAGAGCATGAGGGAGCTCCTGAGAAAGCCATACCTCATCCCTGAGTCCATCAAGGCAGATAAGCTCTTCAAGGACATGCAGATCAAGAAGATCCACCTTGCCATAGTGGTCGATGAATACGGACAGACCACCGGAATCATAACACTCGAGGATCTTCTGGAGGAAATCGTCGGCAACATCTACGATGAGTACGACCCCCAGGAGGAGGCAGAGATACAGAAGATCGATGAAGGAAAGTGGAGAGTCTCGGGATCGATGAGCATCGAGGACCTTAACGAGGAGACAGGACTGGACATCAAGGAGAGCGAGGATTACGACACGATCGCGGGAATGGTCCTCTCCACCCTATCCCAGATACCTGAAGATGGCAGCCAGCTGGATACCACGATCGACGGCCTCGACATCCACGTCACCAGGATCGACGACAGGAGGATCGAGGAAGTGGAGATCCAGAAGCATGTCGATGATGAAAATGAGAAGAAGGATGAGGAGTGATCACTCCACCATCTGAAGCACAAGCCCTCTGACCAGGAATCGGAGGGTTTTTTCCTTTTCCTTTACCCTATCCAGCTGGAGCAGTATGAGCATCAGGGCCTCAAAGCCATCTGCGAACTGCTTTATATCCTCCTCGTCATCTATCGCGAAGTACGAGAACAGATCCGTGAACATATGATCCCTGGCCTCCTCAAGCTCCTTCCTCCTTGAATCTGGAAGCGGCCTCATGATCAGCTCCATCTCGGAGAAATCGAGTATCCTGTAGACTCCATCCGAATACATCTTCCATAGTATCCTGAAATAGACCTCTGTCAGGCTCGTGACTATGTGGTTCTCATCGAGCTCCTGAAGCATCTCCAGGTACATTTCCTCTGTCTCCCTGAAGAACACAGTAAGAAGATCGAAGAAGAGAGATTCCTTGTTCTCATAGAAAAGATAGAAGGTCCCCTTAGGGATTGAGGCGCCCTTTACAAGCTGATCGACAGTCGTGCGCTTCACTCCATAGTGCGCAAGGCAGTATGATGCTTCCCTTCTCAGGCTTCTCCTTATGTTCTCCCTTTCTGTCTCACTGTATGTCTTAGGCATAAAACCTCTTTTTGACTAAAATTGATTATATAGTCATCAAAACACGGTTTTTCGCTGTTTTTCAAGCATTTTTCATCAAAAAGAAGAAGAAAAAGCTTTGACCCGGCCCAAGATAGCCCCTAGAATTAAATGCAGAAAGTCAAAAGGAGTCACAATGGCTGAAGTAAAACTTACAAATATCTGTAAGATCTACGATGGCGGCGTTAAGGCTGTAGACAACGTTAACATCGACATCAAGGATCAGGAATTTGTCGTTCTCGTAGGCCCTTCCGGCTGTGGTAAGTCCACAACACTCAGGATGGTGGCTGGTCTCGAGGATATCTCCTCAGGCGAGCTTACAATCGACGGAAAGGTAATGAACGACGTTCCACCTAAGGACAGAGATATCGCAATGGTATTCCAGAACTATGCTCTCTATCCTCACATGACCGTTTATGATAACATGGCATTCGGTCTCAAGATCAGGAAGTTCCCTAAGGATCAGATCGATCAGCGCGTTAGGGAAGCTGCAAAGATCCTCGACATCGAAGCACTTCTCGACAGAAAGCCAAAGGCACTCTCCGGTGGTCAGAGACAGCGTGTTGCTGTAGGTAGAGCTATCGTAAGAAAGCCAAAGGTATTCCTCTTCGACGAGCCTCTCTCAAACCTCGATGCTAAGCTCAGGGTTCAGATGAGAGCAGAGATCTCAGGTCTCCACAACAGGCTCAAGGCTACAATGATCTACGTTACTCATGACCAGGTTGAGGCTCTCACAATGGCTGACAAGATCGTTGTAATGAAGCTCGGTGTCATCCAGCAGATCGGTGGACCGCTTGAGCTCTACAATGAGCCAGACAACAAGTTTGTCGCAGGATTCATCGGATCGCCTCCAATGAACTTCCTCGTTGTCGACATCAAGAAAGAAGGTGACAAGGTCTATGCAGACGAAGGTTCCTTCCGCCTTGAGGTTACACCAGCTCAGGCTAAGTTCCTCGCTCCTTACATCGGAAAGTCCGTTACATTCGGTATCCGCCCAGAGGATGTTGAGTACTCACACACTGCAGTTGATGGAAAGACAATCAACGGACATGTATCTGTTGTTGAGCCACTCGGATCGGAGACTCAGGTATATGTCGCTACAACAAAGGCAAAGGTTGTCGGAAAGATCGATCCTTCCGTTACACCTACAGTCGATGAGAAGGTTGCTCTTATCGTTAACATGGAGAAGGCTAAGTTCTTCGACCTCGAGACAGAGCTCACAATCCGCTAAGGGTTATAGATCATCAGAAGGCGTTGCTTCGGCAGCGCCTTTTTTTATCCGGATCGCATAGTCAACAAAAAAGGCCCGGGAGAACCCAGGCCTTATCATTATCAAAGCACTATCAGAAGAGCTTGCTATATACAGTCCTTACTGCATCATCCTTCTGATTCTCCTTGACGCCGATCAGAACGGATTTGTCGGATGAGCCATAGTTCACGCATGTAACTTCGATTCCATTCTCCTTAAGCGCAGCGAGGGCATCGATGTATGAGGTAGACTCATCCATCCTTCCGCCTACGATGCCAAGAAGGGCATGGCCGTAATCAACTGAGATCGAATCAAGGGCGAACTCCTTCTTGAGCCTCTCGCACATAGCCTGGCACACGCTCTCGTTCGCCATCCTCGAATCGAAGAACCATACGATCGAATCGATTCCGAAGAGCGAATAGCTAGGCCTTATGCCGAAGATGTGAAGCATAGTCAGAAGAGCATGCCTCATACCGTACTTCTTGAAGAGCATGAGCTTGCGGAGCTTGATCCTCGAGAGACCTCCTTTTGCAGATACTCCTACAAGATCTGCCGAATCGACCTCAGGTACGATCATCGTGCCTGGATCCTCAGGCCTGTTCGTATTCCTTACATTGATAGGAATGAGGCTGTTCACTACAGGAGCGATTGCCTCCTCATGGAATACCGACGCGCCTACATCCGAAAGCTCCCTGACCTGGTTGTAAGACATCCTCTGGATCGGCTTAGGATTCTCAACGACGCGTGGGTCTGCTGAGAGGATTCCCGATACATCTGTCCAGTTCTCATAGAGCTCAGCATTCACGGCCTTTGAGATGATCGCACCTGTGATATCAGAGCCGCCGCGTGAGAATGTCTTCACTATGCCCTGCTCTGTCTCGCCGTAGAATCCCGGGATGATGTATTTCCTGCCCGGCTCTATGGCCTTTGCGAGCTTCTCGTATGTGAGGTCATTCACTGTGGAATCGGCATTGATCACGATGATATCCGAAGCATCGATGAACTCCCAGCCAAGATACTGGCTGATAATGAAAGCAGAGAGGTACTCTCCACGCGAAGCCGCGAAATCAGCACCGCGGCCTGCATCTATAAGGCATCTGACCTCATCAAGAACAGGTCCAAGAGCCTCATCGTTGAGCTTCAGCTCATGAGCTATCTCGCTGTATCTCTTTGCAATCTGATTGAATACGGGACGGCAGGACTGGCCCTTCTGGACAAGCTCATTGCACTTATATAGAAGATCGGTGATCTTCTGGTCTTCCTTGTTTCTCTTTCCGGGAGCTGAGACAACGGCGATGGAACGCTTCTCGTCCGACTCGAGGATTGCTTTTACTTTCTTGATCTGGCTGGCATCGGCAACGCTGCTTCCGCCGAATTTGCATACTATCATCGACTCTCTCCAGTTTCGATTAGAGTTTATTTGTATTTCCTTTTGTATGCAATACGTAGCCATTCAATTTGGTTTTTCTTCAAGGAAAGGAGAACGCATGCCCATCATATGTCCATTATTTCCATAGTGGGTTGATTATATATATTCTTTGCCATACTCTCTTACTCTATGCAAGAGAATGATGGACGCAACATAATGGGGTATGAGCCGATACCCAGGCTTATAATGAAGCTATCGCTTCCTCTGATGATATCGATGCTGATACAGGCGCTCTACAACATAGTAGACAGCATATTCGTCTCAAGGATATCGGAAACAGCGCTCACTGCTGTCTCCCTCGCCTTCCCTCTTCAGAACCTTGTGATAGCATTCGCGCTCGGCACAGCCGTAGGCGTGAACTCGCTTCTTGCCAGGAGGCTCGGGGAAGGAAACAACAGGGAAGCCATGCTATCGGCAGATAACGGCATCTTCCTCTCAGTCATGACCTGGGCGGCATTCGCCATCTTCGGCATCATCGGAACCCGTCCATTCCTGGCCATGTTCACATCGGATCCTGAGCTTCTGTCGATGTCTGTCACATACAGCAGGATATGCCTCATTCTGTCATTGGGCATATTCATCGATATAACATGCGAGAGGATAATGCAGGCGACAGGAGACAGCCTGCACCCGATGATCGTGCAGTCGGCAGGAGCTATCATCAACATAATCCTCGACCCTGTATTCATATTCGTGTTCAGGATGGGAGTGGCAGGAGCCGCAATCGCAACTGTCATCGGGCAGGTCTGCTCGATGTTCCTTGCGATCTTCTACACATCGAGAAACCGCTACGTGAAGCTTTCGGTAAAGCATTTCAGGGTCTCAGGCAGAATAATCAGGGACATCTATGCAGTCGGCGTGCCTACGATAATCACAAACAGCGTAGGAACCATCATGGTCAGTGCCCTCAATTCCATAATCATAGGATTCAGCGCAACAGCAGTCTCTGTATTCGGCATCTACTTCAAGCTCCAGTCCTTCGTATTCATGCCTGTCTTCGGCCTTTCTGCAGGCATGATCCCGATAATCGCATACAACTACGGAGCCAAGAACAGGAAGAGGATGACAGCTACAACCAGAATCGGAAGCATAATCGCCCTTGGTATAATGGGCGTCGGCTTTGCGGTCTTCCAGCTGTTCCCGAGGGAGCTCCTGAGCATATTCTCAGCCACGGACCACATGATCGAGATCGGAGTGCCAGCGCTTAGGACAATATCCTACTGCTTCCTATCAGCCGCTATCTCAATAAGCCTCACATCCACATTCCAGGCAACAGGCTTCGGATATGCCGCTATGATCGTATCGATCGGAAGGCAGCTTCTGGTCCTGATTCCCACAGCATGGATACTCGGCAGGATAGGAGGACTGGATGCCGTATGGCTTTCATTCGCCATCTCAGATGTGGCTGGCCTGCTGCTCTCGATAGCCTTCTATATGCATATATACAGGAAGGTGATAAGAAAGCTGGGAGATTGACGCTCAGCGATTAGTGGATTAAGTTTGTAAAGGTCCCAAAGGAGGGAATAAAATGAGAAAGATTGCTTTTACAGCATTGCTTATTGTCCTTTCGCTATCCATGGCATTCGCAAATGGATCGAAGGAAAAGGATGGATATGTATTCGCAGCCGATGCCACATGGCCACCGCTTGAGTTCGTAGCAGAGAACGGAGACCTCACAGGCTTTGAGGTTGAGCTCATGCCGATGATCGGAGAGAAGGTCGGAGTGAAGATGACAGTGAAGAACATCCCATGGGATACTATCTTCGCAGGTCTTGCCAACGGCCAGTACGACGGTGTTGCATCGGGTGTCACAATCACAGAGGAAAGGAAGGCGACAATGGACTTCTCCACGCCTATCCTCTCAGACGGCCAGATCCTCATAATCCGCTCATCGGATGCATCCATTTACAAGAGCATCGATGACATGAAGGGAAAGAAGGTCGGAACGCAGATCGGAACAACAGGCGACTTCGCTCTCGAGAAGTACGATGTGGACATCAGGAGATACGATGACATCGGACTTGCTATCGAGGATATGCTCAATGGCAACATCGACGGCGCTGTATGCAACTCCACTATCGCATCGGACTTCGTGCTTGCGAACGACAGCTACAAGAACAGAATCACCGTAGCAGGCGAGCCTTTCACAACAGAGGATATCGCCATCGCAGTCAAGAAGAACAACAAGGAGCTCCTGGACCTTATCAACAAGGGTCTTGATATGATGATGAAGGATGGCTCCTTCGACGCTCTCAAGGCTAAGTGGAACCTCATCTGATCCATTGCCGATTGCAGGATATCCTGCAAGCCATTCCAGCCAGCTGATTCAATCTGAAGCACATGGTATGACAAAAGGCCTGTTTCCTATTTCCAGGGGAGACAGGCCTTCTTCTTTTCCCATAGCATGCCCTCATTGGCCTGCCCGCCATGATTTCCCATGAGAATCTCCCTTGCTTCTCCTGTTTCCATAGGAAGGACCTGCGGATAATAGGAGCATGGCATTGAAAGCAGAAGCGAGCAGCCTCTGGTTTCCTGTGCATATGCTAACATATGAGGCGTTCTGGAACGCTGGATAACAGCTTCAGGATGACATTTGAGGTTTTTAAAATTTTTTGTATTTTTATGCATAAAACTCATTGACATATTACATAAATATTCGCAATATATTGCCATCATCGGATGGAAAATGAATAACGGATGCATTAACTATCCAGTATGGAAAAGCTAATATACAAAGGAGATAACAACATGAAAAAGACAGTTGCTTTGCTTTTGGCCGCACTCATTGCAGTTGCATCGGTTTTTGCAAACGGAGCACAGGAAAGCGCAGGGAAAGCCGGTAAGGAATACGTTATCGCAGCTAACTGCGAATGGCCTCCTCTCGAGTACGTCGATGAGAACGGAAATATCACAGGATACGAGATCGAGCTTCTCGAGGAAACCGGAAAGGCTACAGGCAATACATTCGTGATCCGCAACGTCGCATGGGATGGAATCTTCGCAGGAATGGCAAATGGCCAGTATGACGGTGTCGCTTCAGGCGTATCCATAACAGAGGACAGGAAGAAGACAATGGCATTCACTCAGCCTATCTTCGTAGTGACGCAGGCAATCCTCTCTCCAGCAGGCAAGACAGAGCTCAAGGACATCGATTCGATCAAGAACAAGGTTGTCGGAGTGCAGATGGGAACGACAGGCCACTTCGCAGCAGAGGCAGCAGGCATCAAGAACATCAAGGCATACGATGCAGTGCCATATGCTGTTGAGGATCTGATCAACGGAAACCTGGATTGCGTAGTATGCGATTCGATCGTCGCTTCCGACTATGTGCTCTCCAACCAGAACTACGTCGGCAAGCTCGAGGTCACAGGCACGCTGACAAACACAGAGGCTGAGGAAATCGCAATGTGCACGCTCAAGAACAACACCGAATTGATCGATGTGCTGAACAAGGGAATAGACATCCTCAAGGAAAACGGTACAATAGATAAGCTGAAGGCAAAGTACAATCTGCTGTAAGCGGCCGGATTATTCGATAACACTATCGGAGGGCCAAGCCTTGAACAGGCTTGACCTTTTGCTTTTGAAACAACATACAGGTAGAAACATGGCACAAGACAACAACATCGATTTCCAGATACAGGGAAAGACTGCAAAGGAGCGCATGGTATCAGTGGATCCCAATGCCCCGAAGACTGAAAAGACGACCATCCATATGACTGATGGCGTTCTCATTCCGAAAAAGGGAGAGAAGCATCTGCTTACAAGCTGGAGAGTGACGTTCTTCGGCGCTCTGATTCTCCTGGTGGCGCTTCTCGTATTCCTCCCCGATCCATACTGGAATATCTTCAAGGTATGCATCCAGGGAACCCCTGTCACGTTCGAATGCACCATCTTCGCAATCATAGGGGCAGTGATCATAGGAACATTCACAGGGCTCGGATCCGTTTCCAAGAAGAGATGGATCAATATGATCAGCGGTGTCTATGTTGAGCTGATAAGGGGCATCCCGCTGCTGGTACAGCTCATCTTCATCTACTTCGCAATGGGAAGATTCTTCCACATCGAAGGCACTGTCGCTGCTGTCATCGCACTCTCGATCTGCTTCGGAGCATACATGGGAGAGATCGTCAGGGCAGGAATCCAGGCTATCCCGAAGGGACAGATGGAAGCTGCAATCGCGCTAGGGCTCACCAGAAGCCAGGCATTCAGGTACATCATCCTCCCGCAGACTGCGAAGGTAGTTCTGCCAGCAATAGGCAATGAGTTCATCTCCATGCTCAAGGATTCATCCCTTGTATCCACCCTTGCCCTCTCCGATATCCTCAGGAAAGGAAGGGAGTACATCTCAAGGACCTTCCTCTCCCTCGAGACAATGCTTGTCGTTGCATTGATTTACCTTATTATCACACTGCTCCTCTCAAGGCTCGTTGGCCTCCTGGAGGAAAGGATGAACAAGAATGGCTAAGATCGAAATCAAGAACGTATACAAAGACTATGAAACCCCGAATGGACCACTGCATGCAGTGAAGAACGCATCCCTCACAGTCAATGACGGAGAGGTGGTTGTCATCATCGGGCCATCTGGTTCCGGCAAGTCTACCCTGCTGCGCACTGTGAACAAGCTGGAGCCAGCTACGAAGGGAAGCATAATCATCGATGGTGTCGATATCATGGATCCTAAGACAGACATAAGGGCGATAAGGGAGAATGTGGGAATGGTATTCCAGTCCTTCAACCTCTTTCCCCACATCTCTGTCCTGGACAACATCACGCTTGCTCCTATAAAGGTAAGGAAGATGGATAAAAAGGAAGCAGAGGAGCTAGGGATGAGTCTTCTGAAGCGTGTTGGCCTCGAGGAGAAGGCAGATGTTCATCCTAACCAGCTCTCAGGCGGACAGCAGCAGAGGGTCGCAATCGCACGCGCCCTTGCGATGAAGCCGAAGGCAATGCTCTTCGACGAGCCTACATCTGCACTCGACCCTGAGATGATCAAGGAAGTGCTGGATGTAATGCTATCGCTTGCAAAGGAAGGAATGACGATGCTTCTGGTCACTCACGAGATGGGATTCGCCCGCGCGGCAGCAGACAAGGTCATCTTCATGGACGATGGAGAGATAATAGAATCAGGAACGCCTGAGGAGATGTTCTCCAATCCTAAGAACCCGAGGACGAAGGATTTCCTTAACCACATACTCTAAGATAGCAGGAGGCATGCCGGAAAGCATGCCTCTTATTCTTTCCAGCTTTGATTCAATCAAAGCCCTATCAGCACGCCTGCAAGATGCACGATGAATGCAACGATCCATGCCACAGCGCACTGCGCTGCTACGACATAGATGCTCCACTTCACTCCCAGCTCCCTCCTGACTGTCGCGATTGCTGCAACGCATGGAGTGTACAGCAGAGTGAAGATCAGGAACACAAAGGCTGTGAACGGTGTGAAGATGGAGGAAACCAGCTCCGCAGCTCCTCCTGAAAGAACTACAAGGGTGCTGACTACGTTCTCCTTTGCTATGAATCCAGTCACCAGTGCTGTCGATATCCTCCAGTCCGAGAATCCAAGAGGCCTGAAGATAGGACTCAGCACAGAGCCGATCGAAGCAAGCATGCTTCTGGATGAATCGTCAACCGCATTCAGCCTTATATCGAAGGTCTGGAGGAACCAGACGACGATCGATGCAAGGAAGATCACAGTGAAGGCCTTCGTGAGGAAGTCCTTAGCCTTATCCCAGATCAGCTGGCATACGCTCTTGGGGCTCGGTATCCTGTAATTCGGAAGCTCAAGCACGAATGGCACAGGCTTTCCCCTGAATCCCGTTGCCTTCAGCACCAGGGCTGCCAGTATACCTACGAGGATGCCTGAGAAATACAGCGAAAGCATCACAAGCGCCTTGTGCTTCTCGAAGAACACAGCTGTGAAGAGCGCGTAGATAGGAAGCTTCGCAGAGCATGACATGAATGGCGTCAGGAGTATTGTCATCTTCCTGTCCCTGTCAGATGAAAGCGTTCTCGTGGACATTATAGCAGGGACAGTGCAGCCGAAGCCTATAAGCATCGGCACGAAGCTCCTGCCGGAGAGCCCTATCTTCCTCAGAAGCTTATCCATCACAAAGGAGACACGCGCCATGTACCCTGTATCCTCGAGAATCGAGAGGAAGAAGAATAGGACGACTATGATAGGAAGGAACGAGAGAACGCTTCCGACTCCTGCGAACACTCCATCGATCACAAGGGAACGCACTACTGGATTGAGGCCGAATGCTGATAGAGCACCGCTTACAAGGGCTGTGAACGAATCGATTCCCAGAGTCAGCAGGTCCGAGAGGAATGTGCCGACAGGACCGAAGGTAAGGTAGAAAATAAGGCCCATTATGCAGATGAATGCAGGGATCGCTGTATACTTGCCTGTGAGTATCCTATCTGCCTTGAGGCTTCTCAGCCTTCCCTTGCTCTCATGTGGCTTTACAACCGTAGCATCGCAGACTCCCTCGATGAACAGGAAGCGCGAATCTGCGATAGCCGCCTCTGAATCAAGGCCGGACTCAGCTTCAAGCTGCTTGAGGATGTGCTCCAGTGTCTCCTCCTCGTTCTCATCCAGTCCAAGGGATGCCTTGACCAGGTCATCGTTCTCAGCAAGTTTCGAGGCTGCGAACCTCATAGGGATGCCCGAACGCTCCGAATGGTCCTGGATCAGATGCATTATCGCATGGAGGCACCTGTGGACAGCTACATCCTCCGTGCTTCCTGAAGAGGAGCAGAAATCGATCTGTGCCGGAGCCTCCTTGAAGCGCGCAACGTGAATTGCATGCTCTACAAGCTCCTCTATGCCTTCGTTCTTGGCAGCAGAAATAGGAACAACCGGCACACCGAGCATCTGCTCGAGCCTGTTGACGAATATCGTGCCACCGTTCTCCCTCACCTCATCCATCATATTGAGCGCTATTACAAGAGGGATACCGAGCTCGAGAAGCTGGAGAGTCAGGAAGAGATTGCGTTCGATGTTGGTCGCATCGATTATGTTTATGATCCCATCGGGCTTATCCTTCAGGAGGAAGTCCCTTGTGACGATCTCCTCATTCGAGAACGGCGATAGCGAATAGATTCCGGGAAGATCCACGACAGAGGCATTTGCCTGTCCCCTGATCGATCCCTCCTTCCTATCAACGGTAACTCCGGGGAAGTTGCCGACATGCTGATTCGAGCCTGTAAGCTGATTGAAGAGAGTTGTCTTGCCGCAGTTCTGGTTTCCTGCAAGCGCGAATGCAATATGAACATCCTCAGGGATCAGAGGCTTCTGGTACGAAGGATGCTGATCCGCTTCTCCTATGTGCGGATGATCCATCATCTTCACCCTTGCCTTGTCTGATGAGTGCCTGACCTCATCCTCCGAGACAGGGACCACCTCTATCCTGGAGGCATCCTCCTTCCTGAGCGTAAGCTCATATCCCCTTACCTCAAGCTCGATGGGGTCTCCCATCGGAGCTACCTTGATCAGTGTAACTGCTGTTTTCGGAGTCAGTCCCATATCGAGGAAATGGCGGCGGAGCATCCTATCGCCCCCTACAGTCATGATCCTTGCAGACTGCCCGACCTTAAGATTATCCAGTGTCATAAATAAACTCCAACGTGAGGATAATATAATTCCACATACTTTTCCACATTCCCCACTAAAATATTTGGAGTTCACCAAAACGTGAAAATATGCTTCCATATTCAATATGGACAATGATGAAAAGGCATTGGGGATCCTCTCATCAGGAGTGGATCCGATAGAGGTGACAAGGAGAATCGAAGCGAAGGACAGGGGCTTCCTGCTTACGAAGCTAATACCAGAGGTCCATTATTCGTTCTCATTCAGCGCCGGTGGCCACAGCATCGAATCGGTCTTCCTGCCAGGCGGGGAGACAGAGAAGCTCATCATAGATGGTGAGGAATGCAAGGCGCTGGGGAACATGAATATGGCATCCATCCTTGAGAAAGCCGGATTCGGTCCAATAGATGGCATCTTTGCCCCTATTCCCTCCGAAAGGACAGAAAGAAACAGATTCCTTTCCTCGCCAGAAGCCAGGGAGGAGCGTAAGGCTCTCGATTACATAGATGGAGAAGAGAGAAGGAAGAAGGACAGGGAGGAGAAGGAGAAAGCCGAGAAGGCCCGCATAAGGAAGGAGAAGGCAGAGGAGAGGAAGAGGGACGAGAGATTCTCATCCTCTGCAGTCCTTGAGTGCAGCATTCTCTTCGAGAAGGAGAAAAGGAAGGGCCGGAAGGTGCAGGAACCTGCCTTCTACTACATGACGCTGGAGAACCAGGACAGGGACAAGAGGCGCTATGAGGTATGCCATATCCAGGGAAGGGATGGCAGGTACGACTTCAGGTCAGCTGCAGGAGAGTGCCGCAAGAGCATAGAGGGAATACTCAAAGGGTATTCCGGCTATGGCTTCGTGCTTACGGATACAGAGCTCAACAGGATCATGAACGAGCTGTCAAAGGGAAACCCATACTCATTCACGATCATCAGGAAAGAGAAGGAAGAGAGAAAGCTCCTGGAGACAGGCGATGGCGCTATGACGAAGGAAGAATGCTGCAGGCTTCTATCAATACCCCTGGACGCAAAGAAGAGGAGCATCGAGACAGCATACAAGAAGCAGCTTCTTAAGTACCATAGCGACACATACGCAAGCCTCGATATCCCAAAGCCCCTCGTTGAGCTTGCGGAGGAAAGGACAAAGAAGATAATCGAGGCCCATGATACGCTTATCAGGCTCTATCTGGATGAAGGATCCGAGTGATCCATATCCCTGAGCACCTTCCTGAACTGGAAGAAGAACAGAATAGCCGTGAATGTGACAGCTAGCGAATCAGCAACAGGCTCCGCAAGGTACACTGCCATGACCTTGTCCTCGGTGAATACCGAAGGAAGGATGAAGATCAGAGGAATCAGCAGCACGAACTTCCTCATCACGGCGACAGAGATGGAGCTGAAGGCGCATCCTATCGATGTGAACGTTGTCTGGCAGGACATCTGGATGCCGAAGAGGAATACGACTGCCGCATAGACACGCAGCGCCTTTGATGCGAACGCGATGAGCTCCTGATCGGATGTGAAAAGGGATGCAAACACGCTCGGGCATAGCTGAACGAAGGCCCATAGAGCCAATGCGAATGCGGCATCGACGGCAAGAAGGTAGAAATAAGCCTTCTTCACCCTCTCCTTGCTGTTTGCTCCGTAGTTGTAGCTGATGATTGGCTGAGCGCCCTGTCCAAGGCCCTGGAGAGGAAGCATTGCGAACTGCATGACGCTTGTAAGTATCGTCATAGCTCCGACCGCAATATCGCCGCCGTACTTCAGAAGCGATGAGTTGAAGCAGATGGAGATCACGCTCTCGGAGGACTGCATGATGAAAGTGGCAAGGCCAAGAAGCATCACAGGGCCGATGACATCCTTTCTCAGCTTCATGTTCTCACGCCTCAGCCTGATGACAGTCTTCCTTCCGAAAAGGAACGACAGCACCCATATGCACGAGAAGCCCTGCGAGATAACAGTCGCAAGAGCCGCTCCCCTTACTCCCATACCAAGCACGAAGATGAAGACCGGGTCGAGGATTATGTTCGAAACCGCTCCAATGAGCACGGATAGCATTCCCACCTTCGCAAAGCCCTGCGCTGTTATGAATGCATTGAGGCCGATGGTGATCAGGACGAATACCGTTCCTATCGCATATATCCCAAGATATGACGATGCGTATTCTATGGTGTTCCCGCTTGCCCCGAATGCAAGAAGGAAGCTCCTTCCCCATATAAGGAGGATGGCTGTAAGCAGAGCGGCGAAGATAAGAAGAAGGGAGAAGCTGTTTCCGAGGATCCGCTCCGCGCCCTCCTTGTCCTTGCGGCCCAATGCTATCGATGCACGAGGAGCGCCCCCAGCTCCTGCGAATGTCGCGAACGATGTGACTATCATTATTATAGGGAGGCATACGCCCATTCCTGTGAGCGCAAGCGCTCCAGAGCCTGGGATATGGCCAATGTAGATCCTATCCACGATATTGTAGAGCATATTGATCACCTGAGCAGTCACTGTCGGCAGCGCAAGCTTCAGGAGTATCCTGCCAATCGGCTCGGTTCCCAGGAATTCCTTTTCATCAGCAGCATTGTTCATCTAGCACACTTCCTTCGGTATTGAGTATTCTTCATCAGAGATAAGATAACCGTTTTTCATAGAATCGGGAAATCCCCTCCCCTCACAAGGAATAAATAGACGCGGAAGGCATTTTATCCATTCATGTATTCATAAAACGGTATGTTTATGCAATTGAAATACATGGTAATAATTGACATTTGCACATTGGATGAATATCCTATTCGGAGAATCACTACGACGGTTTAACCGCAAAAGGAGAAGAATATGAAAAAGGCAATTATCATCGCACTTGCTCTTGCTATGGTAGCTCTTCCGATTTTCGCAAACGGCGCTTCTGAAAGCGCTAAGACGAAGTACACAATAGGCGTATGCCAGCTCGTTCAGCATCCAGCTCTCGACGCTGCTACGAATGGATTCATCGATGCAGTAAAGAAGGGTCTTGGCGATACAGTCACAATCGATGTCCAGAACGCTTCAGGCGATTCTGCGAACTGCTCAATAATCGCCAACAACTTCGTTTCGAGAAACTATGACCTGATTCTCGCTAACGCAACAGCACCTCTCCAGGCTGCAGCTTCAGCTACAAGCACCATCCCAGTGCTCGGAACATCGATCACGGATTATGCATCGGCTCTCGAGATCGACGGCTGGACAGGAACAGTAGGAAGGAACATCTCCGGAACATCTGACCTCGCTCCTCTCTCAGAGCAGGCTGCAATGATCAAGGAGCTCTTCCCTGAGGCTAAGACAGTAGCTCTCTTCTACTGCTCGGCAGAGGCTAACTCCGTATACCAGGTAGAGGAAATGGAGAAGTATCTCGCTTCTCTCGGACTCCAGACAAAGAGATTCTCATTCACGGATACAAATGATGTAGCATCGGTTGCACAGAAGGCTGCTGATTCATCTGACGTCATCTACATCCCTACAGATAACACAGCCGCTTCCAACACAGAGGCTATCGCCAACGTAGTCATCCCTGCAAAGAAGCCGGTTATCGCAGGCGAAGAGGGAATCTGCTCAGGCTGCGGTGTTGCAACACTTTCAATCAGCTACTATGATATCGGATATACAACAGGTGAGATGGCAGTCCAGATCCTCAAGGACGGCGCAGATATCACAAAGATGCCAGTACAGTATGCTCCACAGGTGACTAAGAAGTACAATGCTGAAGTATGCAAGGCTCTTGGAATCAGCGCGCCAGCAGGATACGAGGCTATCTGATTCTATAACTAGGGGTTAATGATGATTTCACTTCTGAACGCACTACCAGGTGCAGTTTCTCAGGGGCTTATCTGGGGCATCATGGCATTGGGTGTATACATCACCTATAGGATACTCGATGTCGCAGATCTTACAGTCGATGGTTCGCTGGCAACAGGCGGAGCTGTTTGCGTAATGCTTATCAGAGCCGGTGTAAACCCATGGATTGCCATTCTAGCGGCATTAGCTGCCGGAGCCCTTGCAGGTCTAGTCACAGCAGCCCTTCATACGAAATGCGGGATTCCTGCCATACTGGCGGGAATCCTCACGCAGCTTGCCCTCTACTCAATCAACCTAAGGGTCCTGAGAATGGCAAACGTGCCTATCAGCGTAGACAAGTACAGCCTGCTTGTCTCCCAGAGATTCGTACTCAGGCTGAATCCGGACAACCCTCTTATCATCCTCATTGTCCTCATTGCCATCATAATAGCCCTGCTCTACTGGTTCTTCGGAACAGAGAAGGGATGCTCTCTGAGGGCAACAGGCGCAAACAAGGATATGGCAAGGGCACAGGGAATCAACCCAGACAATGACATAATCCTCGGGCTCATGCTCTCCAATGCGCTAGTGGCTCTCTCGGGAGCGCTCCTTGCGCAGTTCCAGGGTTTTGTCGATGTCAACATGGGGCGCGGTGCCATCGTAATCGGCCTGGCATCCGTCATCATCGGCGAAGTCGTATTCAAGAGAATAAAGCACAACTTCGCAGGAACGCTCCTCTTCGTGATACTGGGAGCAATAATCTACTACATCGTAATCCAGATCACGCTCCAGCTAGGACTCAATACAAACGATCTCAAGCTCATCACAGCACTGATCGTAGCTCTCTTCCTTGCTGTTCCATACTGGAAGCAGATAATCTCATCAAAGGCACATAAGTCAAAGGGGGCAAGGAATGCTTGAGCTCAGGAACGTCCATAAGACATTCAACAAGGGCACGATCAATGCCAAGACTGCCCTTAATGGAATAAACCTCACACTCAACGATGGCGACTTCGTTACCGTCATCGGAGGAAACGGAGCAGGAAAGTCCACTATGCTCAATGCTATAGCAGGAGTATTCATGGTGGATGAAGGCTCGATCATCTCAGATGGCATCGATATCACATCCATGCCGGATTATAAGAGGGCATCAGTGCTTGGCCGTGTCTTCCAGGATCCGATGAAGGGAACAAACCCTAACATGATGATCGAGGAGAACATGGCGCTTGCTCTCAGAAGAGGACAGAAGCGCGGCCTGAAGTGGGGAATCTCAAAGAAGGAAAGAGAGCTGTACTACAACGCTCTCAAGGGTCTCAACCTCGGTCTCGAGGACAGGCTTACCGTGAAGGTCGGACTGCTCTCAGGAGGACAGAGGCAGGCACTCACCCTTCTGATGGCAACCCTGAAGAAGCCAAAGGTGCTGCTTCTTGACGAGCATACAGCAGCCCTAGACCCAAAGACAGCAGAGAAGGTCCTCTCTATGTCTGACAGGATAGTCGCAGAGAACAACCTGACGACGCTGATGGTCACTCATAACATGAGGGATGCTATCATCCATGGAAACAGACTCATAATGATGGATGCAGGCAGGATCGTTGTCGATATCTCAGGAGAGGACAAGAAGAAGCTTACGGTCCCTGACCTGATGGATCTCTTCTCAAAGGCAAGCGGAAGCACGGAAGCAAACGACGCGATGCTGCTTTCAAAGTAGAAGATCCTATACCGATATTCGTCAAATCCCCTTTTTGATGTAGAATCGATTCATCAGAAGGGGATTTTCGATGAAACGACTCATAGCCATCTCAATAGCACTCGCATCTCTTCTATGCATCCTTCCTGCTGCAGCCTTCAGCGACTATGCAAAGGCGGAAAGCTATATCCCTGACAGCTTCCTGGTAGGAATGGGAAACGACAAATGGGCAATCGGAGGAATAAGCTACAACTTCGATGACCAGCTATCATTCTCCGAGCATCTCACGCTATCAGCACCAGCATACAGGCTCAAGGTCAACATGCTTGCTATCACCAATAGAGGATGGCGGGATGGATGGAGCGTAACAGACCCATCAGCAGCGGGCGGGAATGATCTGATAAGCGGAAGATACGATGCAACGGAGATACTGCTCTCCATTCCACTCGATATCGTAAGCACTGATTTATTCTCGCTCCGCCTGGAGGCAGAGGGAGGTCTCTCGGTTGTAGGAAACCAGCACTATGATGTTCTCCAGAACACTCTACATAAGCTTATTCATGCATCCCCTGTGAATCTTGTATATGAAATAGAAGGAAACAATCTGTACGGCATGGCAAATGCATCCGTGGACATGGCTTTCTCTCTATATAGCTTCGAGAATGCGAAGCTCTTTGCATCTGCAGAAGCAAGGTCCGAGAATACAATAGGCTTTGACTACATGCAGAGAGCGGAGGGATCAATAGGGCTGAGAAACAGCAAGGAGGATATACTTTCGCTATCTCTGGGATACACATGGACAGAGACAGAGACGCAATGGTCTACGGCAAGGCTGTACAGGGAGTACCTACGGGGCCTTACATTCGGCATGACGATCAATACAGGATCGCTGAGGCTGGAGTACAGCACATCCCTCAGGTCCCACTTCGGATTCGGAACGATCAGCGTCGACGTCCTATCATTCCTGCAGCCAAAAGAATGGAAGGAAAGCAATATATACATGAATATGGGCACGATGAATCTTCTGAATGCACAGTTCTTCACAGTTGGACTTGAGGTCCCGATCAAGGACTCTGGCTTTGCCTTGACTACAGAAACAAGATTCATATCCGGAAACCCATCATTCAAAGGCTGGGAGACAGATATGGACCCTGCGGCATACCCGAGATTCAAGAGATCCTACGATGGATTCTACATCGGAGGAAAGTACAGCTTCTCATCCAGGGACACGCATGGCTGGATCACGCCATATGCAAAGGCATCAGCCGGCATCATGAGGTGGGAGACAAGGACTCTGCTTAATATGATCGATTATGGAAGCGATATCTGGAAAGAGGAATGGACATATACCGAAGAGACTGAATCAGGGACAGTGACAACTGAATACTGGCCTGAGGATTGGAAGAAGAACACGCACTCGATCCTGTACAGCAGGCTCTATTCCTTCAGCATGGATGCAGAGTTCGGATTCACGATCCTTCCAGAGAGCTTCATCACAAGCGCAACGACTTCCTTCCAGATAAACATATTCGGAGGAGTGACGATGATACATAACGCAAAGGCTGTCGAATCATATCTGAATACAATTACAGATGATTCAAACAAGCTTGCGATGCTGATGCCTAGATGGGGAATATCCCTAAGGCTCGGATTCGATATCTGATCTGAAAGGAAAACGGGACCCGATGAGTCCCGTTTTCTTCTTCAGCATTATCTATCGATCAGAGTATGCCCTGGAAGCACTGGAATGCCAGGAAGAGCATCAGGCCATTGACAACAGGAGCCGCAGCTGCCTTGCGTCCTGTCCTCATCCTCCTTGCCATCGATAGATAAACAGCATCGACGAATGCTGACAGGAGCGCTCCTATCGCAAGCACAGGAAGGATCATCGATGATACCATCTGGTTTGCAAGGAACGGAATCACTGCAATCGTTATTCCATCAAGCAATGCACCGATCAGGAATGCCTCCAGGTCCCTCCTATCCTTTCCAAGGTAGTAGCACACGATCTCAGGAATCGAGAGCAATAGGACAATCAGCGGGATGCTCAGCTTGGCAAGCATTATATCCGGGAAGAATGCGTTGATCACAACATAGACAATCGAAATGAAACCCACTAGCAGCGTGAATAACATGTTCCTAAGGTATTTGCTGTTTCTCATTTCAGCCCTCCCATTCTGTGGCCT
>JAXFQZ010000068.1:0-6075 GCA_034178685.1 Candidatus Ornithospirochaeta sp.
TAGAGGCAGGTTCCCTTTCCGAATCCATTCCTCATTATGCATGGAGTATTCCTGTAATAATCCTCAAGATAGACAGCGACTGTTCTTGCTGTCTCTGGCCTTATGACATCGCACATGAAATCGACGGAGCACTCGAATCCATCATCGAATCTTATCGAGTTGGAGGAGCCCGGCTTTATGCCATCTATTTCCTCAACCCACAGTCCTGCAGCTTCCCTGAAGGGACCCGGCTGGCCGCCAAGGTACATGTAATCGCATTCATTGGCGTAGCCCGAGTAGTATGTGAGAAGGAGAAAACCTCCGTTCCGGACGTAATCGACAAGCTTCTCAGCATGCTCCTTTCTTATCATAGCGAGCATCGGGCCTTCAAAGTGGAGGGAGAAGCATAAGGCATTGAATCACTGAGGCTGAAAGGGGATACGCTATCCTACTATCAGCATTCTGAGAAGATAGAACATGGTCATTACTGCAGATGCAATGAGGATCGGCCATAGCAGCAATCCCATTGCCTTTTTCCATGTCCTGCTGCTCTTCATTAGAGGCATGCTCTGCCATATGCCTGCCCAGTTGCCGAAGAACAGCACAAGGGAGAAGAAGAGAATGAATGCGAATACCCTGTTGAGGACTGTATCGGCAGTGCCTGCTGAATCCGTTACTTCCATATTCAATGCGCTGTATGCAAGCAGGAGATACAGAAGCCCCGATACTGCCTTCAATGCAATCCCCTGTCCCCTGAATCCAGGGAGCAGCCATCTCCTATGCCTTCTGGATTGCAGTTCATCCAGAAGCTCATCCACGCAGCTGTATCTATCTGCTTTGTCCAGCTCTGTGCATTTCTCCACTATCCTCCTCAGATAGCCCTTGCATTCCGCTTCCTTAGGCAGCTTTCCTGTCAATAGCTCATTCAGCAGCACTCCTATTGCATAGATATCAGTGGAGGGATCGGATTGCGAGAACCCATACTGCTCAGGTGCAGCATAGCCATCGGTTCCCATCAGCACAGTATCGCGCTGCTTGTTCTCCCTTTCCTGCTTCGCGGCTCCCCAGTCTATCAGCCATGCCTTCCCATCTTTGTCCAGGATTATGTTCTCAGGCTTGATGTCCCTGTGGATTATGGATGGATGCATGCTGTGGAGAGGCCTGAGGATCGTGAGGATCGAGACGATGATTCCTACAGCTTCCTCCTCCTTGAAGCGATGCCCTTCCTCCATAATAGCCCTGAGATTCCTTCCTTCTATGTATTCCTCCACTATCGTGAGGCAGGATCCTTTCCTGATTTCGAATATCCTGGGAATCCCCATGTATTCATGCTCTGCCAGGTGCCTGTAGACAGCCTCCGATGACAGTGGTGCATGCTTGATCGCTACGATCCTCCCATCCGATATGCGTCTGGATATGCATATGCCTTTCCCTATATTGGAAAAGGGGTAGCTATAGCCCTCAAGTTCTTCCATCCTATCTTTCCCCGGTGACAATTCCACGTTCCTACATTACCATGATTCATGTTATGGCAGAAAGGGAAACAATGGAACTCAAGGGAATCCTCCGCTCATCGAGGATCGAGGACTGGGAGGAGTTCTCGGATAGATACTCCCAGGACATGGACTGGAGAGGATACTTCATAGGCCTATTGGAGGAAAAGGCGGTTGAGAGAAGCGAATGCATCAGGAGAAGCGGTCTTGAGATCCACTATGCATACCAGATCCTCTCAGGCACGAGAAACCCTTCCCGCGATAAGCTGATAGCGCTCTCCATAGGCGGCAGGCTCAGTGGCTCCGAGACCGACAGGTGCCTTGAGAAGGCTGGCTTCATGCCCCTCTATCCGAAGAATGCAAGGGATTCCCTTATCGCATGCGCATTGAACAGCGGAATGGACTCGGTTGTCGATGTGAACATGATTCTTGCAGAGAAGGGCCTTGCTCCATTGGAATGATTATGCTTTGAGCATAACACCTCCAGTCCTGATGTGGATATCCTGAGATCTGGAGGAAAAATGAAAACCGCAAAGCTTATCGTTGGCATAGCCGCGATTGTAATCTCTATCGTCCTGTTCGTTCAGTCGTCCTTAGTAGTGCTTGGAGAAGCACTGCTTGCAGAAGAGGAAGCCTCTGGAGGCTTCGGGATATTTGCATCCATTCCTGCCCTTATTGGTGGAATCGTCTCGATTGCCGCAAGGAAATCCAAGGGAGGGTCGGTTGTCTGCCTGATTGTCTTCGCATTTTCAGGAGCTATAGGGTTGGCATGCTCCGCAGGCTTCCCGGATCTGGCGATATGGGGTTCCTTCTTCCTGTTCTTCGCAGCCATTCACCTTTTATTCCTTTTCACAGGGAGGAATAGCCATGAAGAGAATTGAGAGTGCAATGCTGCTTCTCCTGCTTTCGTCCATGCTGTATGCCGCTACACCGATATCTCCTGTCATCCTTGTTGATAACGATGAGTGCATGATGAAGATAGTGGCCTATGAGGAGGATCGCTGGGGCTTTGCGCTCAAGGCGCAGTGCCAGAATAAATCCCCTGATAAGACCTATGCATTCGTAATCGACGAGGCTGTGGTGAATGGACTGATGGAGACAGCAATAGGATACTCGGAGGTCGCGCCCAGGAAGAAGGCGAACATCAGCATCTCGCTATATGGATTCAGGGATGATGGCATCGATTTCCCATATGACATACTCCTTGCTTATAGAGTAAGCGACTGCAATGACTGGTTCGCGGATCCCGTTGCAGAGGGAGAGGCCCATGTCTATCCCAAAGGAGAGGAGAATAAGGCATCATACTCTAGGATCCCTTCTGCTGATGATATCCCGCTTCTCTCCGCGGATGGAGTGAGTGCAACGGTCACAGGGATAACCAATAGCGGAAAGCTTGAGTTAAGGGTCTTCCTTGAGAACAATACTGATAGGACTGTGCTCTTCTCCATAGATGATGCCAGCGTCAATGGGTTCATGATCGATCCATATTGGGCAAAGTCCGTCCTTCCCCATTCCTCTGCCTATTCCGATGTCTCGTGGAGCCAGAGCAGGCTTGAGGAGGAATTCATCTTCGGCGCAGAGGAGGCCGAGTTCACCATCATCGCGACTGACTATGATGATTGGCTTGCGCCTGAAATCGCAGGCAATGCCATCTCACTGGCTTTCTAGATGAAGAGCTGGCATTCAGAGGCATTGCTGGTTTAGTATCTAGTCAATGGAGGCATTATGATCGGATACAGAAGCGAGCAAGGCAGAGTGGCTGCCTATGATGGGGAAAGAAGGGTAGGAGTGTGCTCCTACAGGGAGGAAGGTGGCCTCTGGATAGCAGACCACACGGAGGTTGATCCCGCTTATGGCGGCCAGGGGATAGCAGGAAAGCTTGTCTTGCTGCTTGCTGAAGAAGCAAGGAAGAAGGGAATCAGGATAATACCGGAATGCTCCTACGTTCGCCGTGCATTCTCAAAGGATCCTGAGGCCTTCAGGGACGTAATGGGTGAATAGGGCTTCGGTGCTATCCAGTGTTTCCTGATGCCTGGAAAAGCCATAGCCTGAATGGATGCGCCGGCCTCTATCGGGATTGCAGGATATCCATGCCGAAGAGGCCTGGCTTAATGATGATCCACAGCCATTGCAGCTTGAGATAAGCATCCATTATGGCATTGCATTCTCTGAAGAGAAAAGCAGGGTGGTTTGACCCACCCTGCATATCAGCCGAATAGATAGAAGGTTCCGGTGGCTTCGAGCGCTATCAGCACGAACACGATTGCAAGTGCTGCTATGCCTACGCCGATTATTATATCAAGGGTCCTGAGGGATACCTTGATGTGGCTATACCAGCCCTCCTTCACCTCCTGCCATCTTTTCTTCTTTTCCTGCTTGTTCTCCATCATCACTTCTTTGCAATGTACTTCCTGATATCGAGAGCAACAGCTACTACGATGACGACACCCTGCACAACGTAGTTGTAGTATGGGTTGACGCCGAGGAACTGGAGAACGATCTTGAGAAGCTCGAACACCAGGACGCCGATGAGGATTCCGGATACAGTACCGATACCGCCTGTTGTGGATACGCCGCCGATCGTGCATCCTGCGATGGCCTCAAGCTCATAGCCCATTCCCATCGATGCGGAGGATCCGCCTGACTTAGCGGCAAGCAGGTATCCAGCGACTGCGTACATGAATCCAGCTGTTGCGTAGATCTTGATCAGGGTAAGCGATGTATTCACTCCGGATACCTCTGCTGCTACTTCGTTTCCGCCTATTGCATACATGTACTTTCCATGGCATGTCTTGTTGTACAGGAACCAGAAGATGATTCCGAAGAAGAGAGCGACGAACAGGAGGTAAGGAAGGTTGAATCCCTTCGCGCTGCCGATCCTGCCTGTGATGAGCTGGGTGTAGATCTTCTGGAATCCTCCGATAGGCTGGGCATCTGTGAATACAAGGCAGATGCCGTATATGATTGTCTGCGTGCCGAGGGTTGCGATGAACGGCGGGACCTTGAGCTTTGCGATGATGATGCCGTTGATGATGCCGATTATGATTCCGATAGCAGCAACGATGATGAGAACAATCCATATATTGATCTCAGGCACATTCATCCAGAGCTTTCCTGTGTAATCACCCCTCTGCGCAAGAACACCTGCAAGGCATGCTGCAAGACCCACCTGCCTTCCTGCAGAGAGGTCTGTGCCCTTTGTGATAAGGCATCCTGATACGCCCAGTGCGATGATGAACCTGATCGATGTGTTTGAGATCAGGTTTCCGAGGTTGGTCCATGAGAAGAAGTTCGGGACGAAGCATCCTACGATTATGCTTACTATGACAAGGAGCACCACGATAGGATTTGACTTCGCAGCGCTTCCGATCCTCCTTATGACTGCTGCAGCGCTGAATTTTGATGATTTCGGATTCTTCGCTGTCTCATTCTTTGCCTTAGCCTTCCCTGCATCCTTCTTTATGATTTTATCCGACATTCTGATTCCCTCTCCTTATTCGAATTGTGTAGCCAGGAACATGATGTTTTCCTGGGTGGCCTTATCGCCATCGATAAAGCCTGTGACTCGTCCATCGCACATTACCATGATGCGGTCTGACATGCCGATGAGCTCACCCATTTCGGATGAGATCATGATGATGCTCTTTCCCTGCTTCGCAAGATCGGCGATGATGCAGTAGATCTCATACTTCGCACCTACGTCTATGCCTCTTGTCGGTTCGTCGAGAATCAGCACATCAGGGTTGTTGGCAAGCCATCTTCCTACAAGGACCTTCTGCTGGTTTCCGCCGCTGAGCGACTTGATCTGCGTCTTCGAGGAAGGTGTCTTGATCGACATCTTCCTGACGTTGTCCTGCACTAGGTCCTCGACCTTCCTTGAGTTTATTAAAAGCTTCAGGTCAAGGTACTGCTTTAGGCTGGAGATTGAGATGTTGTCAGCAATAGAGAGGACTCCGAGGATTCCGGAAGCGCGCCTGTCCTCTGTAAGCATTGCTATTCCCTGGTCGATTGCATCCTTGGGCTTGGTGATCTTCAGCTCCTTTCCCTGATAGTAGATCTTCCCTGATGAATGCGATCTGGTTCCGAAAAGGCCTTCCATGAGCTCTGTCCTCTGGGCGCCTACAAGGCCTCCTACGCCGAGGATCTCTCCCTTCCTCAGCTCGAAGCTGACATTCCTGAAGCTCTTTGGATTGATTGATGTGAAGTCCTCTACCTTGAATACGACCTCTCCTGGGACATTCTCCCTGACAGGGTAGAGGTTCTTGAGCTCTCGTCCTACCATCTTAGTGATGATGAGATCCGTTGTGAGGTCCTTTGCATCCCAGGTTCCGATGTAGTGGCCATCACGCATGATCGTAACCTCATCGCTGATCCTGAGGATCTCATCCATCTTGTGCGAGATGTATACGATCGCAACACCTTCGGCCTTCAGGTCCTCAACGATCCTGAACAGGGCTTCTACCTCATTCTGCGTAAGCGATGATGTAGGCTCATCGAGGATGAGGACGCGGCAGTTTGCAGAAACGGCCTTCGCGATCTCCACAGACTGCATCTGCGATACGCTCAGGGATCCCACCTTTGCCTTTGGATCGAAGTCCATCCT
>JAXFQZ010000074.1:0-22440 GCA_034178685.1 Candidatus Ornithospirochaeta sp.
GGGTTGTCAAGGCTGAGGCAAGCCACAGCAAGGGTACTGCTGTCGTTACTCTTGAAAAGGAAGTATCAGATCAGGTTCTCAGGAAGGCAGTGGAGGATCAGGGATACGAGGTAACAGATATCCTCTGATTGCCCTGTGATAGCAGATCCCTCCTATTGGCTTCCAGTAGGAGGGATCAATCTTTCAGCCTATTTGCTGTATGCATCCTCATGGACGCCGGCTACGGCACGTCCTGAAGGCTCGTTCATCTTCCTGAAGGCCTCATCCCATTCGAGTGCCTTCGCTGTCGAGCATGCAACCGATGCTTCGTGCGGTACGCACTTTGCAGCGCTCTCGGAAGGGAAGTGCTTTGCGAAGATCGAGCGGTAGTAGTACTCCTCCTTCGTGGCAGGGGTGTTGATCGGGAACCTCTTATCTGCCATTGCGAACTGGCTGTCTGTGATCAGGCGGTTCGTAGTCTCCTTGAGAGTATCGATCCAGGAGTATCCGACGCCATCGCTGAACTGCTCCTTCTGCCTCCAGACAATCTCCTCCGGGAGGTAATCCTTGAATGCTTCCCTGACGATCCACTTCTCGATCCTCGGCTTTCCATCCTCAGTGCGGCTCATCTTGTCCTTAGGGTTCAGGTTCATCGCGATGTCGATGAATTCCTTATCGAGGAACGGGACGCGTCCCTCCACTCCCCATGCAGCAAGCGCCTTGTTTGCTCTCAGGCAGTCATAGAGATGGAGCTTAGAGAGCTTTCGCACAGTCTCCTCATGGAACTCCTTGGCATTGGGGGCCTTGTGGAAGTAGAGGTAGCCGCCGAAGAGCTCATCAGAGCCCTCGCCGGAGAGAACCATCTTTATTCCCATGGACTTGATGACCCTTGCAAGGAGGTACATCGGGGTTGCCGCCCTCACTGTCGTGATATCATATGTCTCAAGGTGGTAAATGACGTCATCGACCGCATCGAGCGCTTCCTGGATAGTGAAGTGGACCTCGTGGTGCACTGTGCCTATGAAGTCTGCGGCCTTCCTCGCTGCAATCAGGTCCGGGGATCCCTCAAGCCCGACAGCGAATGAGTGGAGCCTTGGCCACCATGCAGCCTCCTGTCCCTCGCTCTCGATCCTGTTCTTCGCGTACTTGGCTGTGATTGCGGCGATCACTGAGCTGTCGAGTCCTCCTGAGAGCAGTACGCCATATGGGACATCCGACATCATCTGCCTTTTGACTGCGGCTTCAAGGCCTTCCCTTACAGCCTCGACAGAGGATGTGCTGTCCTTCACGTTCTCATAGCTCTCCCATGGCCTTGAGTACCACTTCCTCGTCTCTCCTGTCAGTGAGTAGAAGAGCGTTCCCGGCTGGAACTCCGTGATAGTCGTGCAGTAGCCCTCGAGGCTCTTGAGCTCGGATGCGACATAGTAATGGCCTTCGCTGTCCCATCCCTGATAGAGGGGGATGATGCCGATGTGGTCCCTTGCGATCAGGTAGCAGTCCCTGTCTGCATCATAGAGGCAGAATGCGAAGATCCCATTGAGATCCTCAAGGAAGTCTATTCCCTTGTCCTTATAGAGGGCGAGTATCACCTCGCAGTCCGACTTCGTGAGGAAATCGTACTTGTCCTTGTATCTCTCCCTTATTTCCTGGTGGTTGTAGATTTCGCCGTTGACTGCAAGCACAAGGCGCCCGTCCTTCGAGTAAAGGGGCTGCTTGCCTGAGAGAGGGTCGACGATCGCAAGCCTCTCATGCGAGATGATCGTGTCCTTTCCTGCATAGATGCCAGACCAATCCGGTCCTCTATGGCGTATCCTCCTGGACATTGAAATCACCTGATCCCTGTATTTAGCCGGATCATGAGCTATCTCGAACATTCCTACGAAACCACACATATTCAACTCCCTGGTAAAAGAAAAAAGGCGTACCTCCCCTTGGAAAGGAACGCCTTTGTCTCTTTTTCGACTAGCATAACTGCTTTGGTATTCCCCGTCAATCAGATAGCGGCATATTGCTGCCTATAGGCATCGTCCTTATTTGGCTCGATAACCATGAAGCTGCTATGGATGAGATTGCCGGAATCGAATGAGAATGCATCAGCGAATGCCTTTAGCGCATCCTCTATATCATCCATATCCTCTTTCTCAGCCTTCCTCCATCTGAGCTTGGGACTGAGGTTCCTTGGCTTTATATCCGTCCTCATGTATATCCTGCCGCTGTACATTCCGTTTCCGCAGAAGTATCCGGCAAGAGGCTTCTCGGGGTCGCACCCTATGCCAAGCACTATGATCCTTCCTCCTGCCTGGTACTCGCCGAGGAAGGAGCCAGCCATTCCTCCGATCACAAGCGTTGAGGACTCATTGCCATAGGCCTTCATGTGCACACCGGCCCTGTAGCCGGCGTTTCCCCTCACGAAGAGCGAGCCTCCCCTCATTGCGTATCCGAGAGCATCGCCTGCGGATCCGTTGATGAAGATGCTTCCATTGTTCATCGTGTCGCCTACTGCATCCTGCGCATTTCCCTCGACCCTGATAGTGCCTCCGTCAAGATATGCGCCAAGGGCATTGCCGGGCGTTCCCTCTATGATGAGCTCATGGCCGCTCATGCCGCATCCGAGGTATCTCTGGCCGCAGCAGCACCTGATCTGTATCAGCTTGTCTGAGCATTTCCTGATCTTCCTGCAGAGCTCTTCCTGATCCATATTCCTTGCGTTGATTACCATATCACTCTCCTGCGTGCTTGATCTTGAGGACCTCAAGCTCCTTCTCGTTCAGTCCGACTCCCCTGAGAGCCGCCCTGTTTCCTCTCAGGGCCTCGATTGAGTTGATTCCCATGCCACCCATGATCTCCTCAAGCTCCCTGGTCCATGCCCTTACGAGATTCACGAGCCTCCTGCTGCCCTCTTCAGGATCCAGCCTCGATACAAGGCTCTCGTTCTGGGTTGCTATTCCCCAGCAGCACTTGCCTGTATGGCATGCTGCGCAGAGGTGGCATCCCAGGGCCATCAGGGCCGCCGTTCCTATCGATACGGCATCCGCTCCCAATGCGATTGCCTTCGCGACATCGGCTGAGTTCTGGATGCTTCCTGAGACGATGATCGATACCTGGCTCCTGATGTTCTCGTCCCTGAGCCTCTCATCTACAGCAGCCAGCGCAAGCTCTATAGGGATGCCGACATTGTCCCTGATCCTCACAGGTGCGGCTCCTGTGCCGCCCTTGAAGCCATCGATCTCTATGATGTCAGCGCCCGAGCGTGCGATTCCCGATGCAATCGGTGCGATGTTGTGGACAGCTGCGACCTTGACTATGATCGGCTTTGAGTAATCGGTGGCTTCCTTCAGCGAGTGAACAAGCTGCCTCAGGTCCTCGATCGAGTAGATATCGTGGTGCGGGGCAGGGCTGATTGCGTCAACGCCATCCGGAACCATCCTCGTTGCAGCTACATCACCATGGATTTTCGCTCCTGTGAGGTGCCCTCCGATTCCTGGCTTTGCGCCCTGTCCGATCTTGATCTCTATCGCGGAACCTGCCATCAGATAGCTCTTATGCACTCCGAATCTTCCCGATGCGACCTGCACGATCGTGTTCCTGCCATACTTGTAGAGGTCCTTGTGAAGACCGCCCTCTCCTGTATTGTAGTAGGTCCCGAGCTCCTCAGCGGCCATTGCGAGCGCCTTATGGACATTGAGGCTGAGAGCGCCATAGCTCATTGCTGAGAACATGATGGGCGTCTGGAGCTCCAGGTGCGGAGGAAGCGTCAGGTCCAGGGTCCCGTCGGGGTGCCTTCTTGCTGAGGCTGGCCTTCCTCCGATGTATGTCCTTGTCTCCATAGGTTCACGGAGCGGATCGATCGAGGGATTGGTGACCTGGGAAGCATTGAGGAGCATCCTGTCCCAGTAGCGTGGGACGTTGCCGTTTGGGCTCCCCATGCTTGAAAGAAGGACTCCTCCCGTGTCTGCCTGCCTGTAGATCTCCTCAAGCGCATTCTGAGGCCATGAGGAATTCGGATGGAAGATGTTGGGGTTCCTTATGATGGATAATGATCCCTTGGGGCACTTCTCTACGCATCTCTGGCAGTCTACGCACTTTGAGCTATCTGCAGATAGCTTCTTCTCCTTCGATATCGAATGGACACCGAATGCGCATTCGCGCACGCAGATCCCGCAGCCTATGCATGTATCGTCCCTCAGGACCTTGAATCTTGCTGGAATCATAGGATGACCTCCTTGTCGAGCTGGACGATCACAGGCTCTCCTCCCTTAGGAGCCCAGATCCTGTCGACATCCGGCTCGATTGCCCTTATTGCGCTCTCCTCGCTTGCGAAATAGGTGTTCTTTCCCTTCTCTGCGACAACCAGGCTTCTGAGCTTGAGCCTGTCATTGAGGGCCATCATCCCTCCATGGAAACCGACGAGTATGGAGAAGGGGCCAGTAATCAGAAGCTCGCTGTACATCTGCCTCAGGTATGTCTCCAGCTTCCTGTCCTCATCATCCTTGCTGTCGATATTGGCCCAGAATGATGAAGCTATCACTGCCGAGGCTTCCTTGAGCGTGAGCTTCTGCTTTCTTAGGAGGTAATCGAGTATGTACGTGATCACCTCCGTGTCTGTAAGGAGGTTGCAGCGGTATCCATGCATCTCCATTGCTCGTCGGTTTGCATCATAGGAGGAGATCTCGCCGTTGTGTACCACGGAAAGATCAAGAAGAGCAAACGGGTGGGCGCCGCCCCACCATCCTGGTGTGTTGGTCGGATAGCGGCCATGAGCCGTCCATGAGTATCCCTCGTATTCCTCCAGCCTGTAATAGTCGGCGACATCCTCTGGGTACCCTACGGCCTTGAACACTCCCATGTTCTTGCCTGAGGAGAATACATAGCAGCCCTTGTGATTGTTGTTGATATTGATCACCGACCTTGCTACGTACTCATCCTCGGAAAGATGGCTATCTGCAAGCTTATGAGGAAGGGGAGTTACGAAGTACCTCCAGATAAGCGGAGCATCCGTGATCTTCGGATTCGGCCTCGTGGGTATCTTGGACAGGTTGATGATATCGAAATGGCGCTCAAGGAATCTCTCGCACTCCTCACGCGCATCGGTATCGTCATAGAAGACATGTATTGCATGGAACTCCTTGTACTCGGGGTAGATCCCATAGCCGGCGAAACCGCCTCCCAGGCCATTCGAGCGCTCATGCATGACGCTGATGGAGTCCCTGATCACCGAGCCGTTGATTGGATGGCCATCCCTGGCGAATATGCCTGAGATCGCGCAGCCGGCCGGTATCCTTACCTGTCCTTCCTTTAGCATAGCCTCCTCCTTAGCGGAAAAAAGAAAAAGGCGCACGCAGGGTATTGCTACCATGCGAACGCCTTTGTTCTTAGTGGGAGATTGCTACGGATTGGGATTTTTGTCAATAGCAGGAAAAGGCCAAAAAAACACAAAAGAACGGCATCTCTATTGACTATCAGAAAAAAAAGGAAATAAAATGCCCTCAAGTAAAACAGCAATGGCGCTGCGGACCTGACGGTGTCTGCAGCGCTTTTCTCATTTATGGAGGAAATGATGGGACGCACGTTATCCGAGATACAGTCGCTGATCGAGGAGAATGATATCAAATTCATCCGCCTTTCCTTCTGCGATATCTTCGGAGTACAGAAGAATATCGCGATCATGGCGAACCAGCTGAAGCATGCATCCGAGTCCGGGATCTCATTCGATGCATCGGCTATCGAGGGCTTCACGAATGTCGCGGAGTCGGACCTGTTCCTATTCCCTGACCTCGATACATTCACGATGCTTCCATGGAGACCCCAGCAGGATTCCGTCGCAAGGGTGTTCTGCAATATAAAGTACCCTGATGGAAGGATCTTCGAAGGAGACGGAAGGCATCTTCTTGCATCGATCGAAAGGAAGGCCTTCTCGAAGGGTTATTCATTCCTGGTTGGTCCGGAGTGCGAGTTCTATCTATTCGAGACGGATGAGGATGGCTGGCCTACGAAGAAGCCCTTTGACAGGGCTGGCTACTTCGACATGGCTCCCATGGACAGGGGAGAGAACATCAGGAGGCAGATATGCCTCACCCTTGAGAATATGGGAATACAGCCTGAGAGAAGCCATCACGAGCATGGTCCGGGGCAGAACGAGATCGATTTCCGCTGCTCATCCCCTCTGAGGGCCGCAGATGACCTGATGGCGCTCAAGACAGCGATCAAGGCAGTCTCAAGCCAGAACGGGCTCTTTGCATCCTTCCTTCCTAAGCCATTCGAGAGGGAGAGCGGATCGGGGCTCCATATCAATCTCTCGATATTCGAGAACGGAGAGAACCTCTTCAGGGGCTTTGCTGAGAAACCGGACCCGAAGGCATCGTCGTTCATAGCGGGAATATTGAGAAGGATCAGAGACATCGCTGTGTTCTCGAATCCTCTTCCAGGCTCCTACCAGAGGATCGGAAGATGCGAGGCTCCCAGCAAGATCAGCTGGAGCTGCCAGAACAGGTCATCCCTTGTCAGGGTCCCTGCCGCGAAGGACATGGACAGCAGGATGGAGCTCAGGAATCCTGATCCTTCGTGCAACCCGTACTATCTGATTTACCTGCTGCTTGCCGCAGGCTTCGAGGGAATAGAGGCAGGCCTTGAGCTTGGGAAGCCCGCCGACCTGAATCTCTTCGAGAGCACATCTGCGGAGTACGAGAGCCTTCCAAGGAGCCTCAGGGAAGCTGTCGAGATGGCAAGAAGCAGCGAATTCCTCCATCAGATGCTTCCGGAGAGGGTCCTGGAGGATTATCTGAGGAACAAGGAAGAGGAAGCTGTTGCATACTCAGCCTCTGAGGATGCATACGAGTACGAGATGGAACGCTACTTCCCTAGCGTATAAGGGATGGAAGGAAATAGATGGCTAGGGTACTGGTCATAAGCGAGAAAAACCAGCAGGACGGAATAAGGAGATCCTTCTCCTCCTTCCCTTCTCCTGTTGCCTTTGCCTCCTCAATAAGGGAGGCGAGGAAAGCGCTATGCGATGAGGTTTTCTCCCTTGTGGTCATAGATTCCCCTTTGCCTGATGGGTCATCGAGGGAGCTTGCGGTCCAGGCCGTGAATGCCGAGCTCGATGTAATCCTCCTGGTTCCCGCAGCGCATGCGGGAAAGATCGCGGCAGGTATGGAAAGATACGGTGTGTTCGTGCTTCCCAAGCCTCTGCAGGAAAGCCAGGTCATAGTCCTGCTGAGCCTGATCAGGGCAAGGCAGGCGAAGATCAACGCGCTCTATGAGCAGAACATGAGGTTGTCCCGGCGCCTGGATGACTCCCGTGTGATCTGCAAGGCGAAGTGCCTTCTTGCTCTTGTAAGGGGCATGGATGAGGAGGCTTCGCATAGATATATAGAGAAGTATGCCATGGACCAGAGAATCTCTGCCAAGGATGCTTCCCTGTCGATAATCACAGCTCTTGAGCAGTCTCAGGAGAAAGGAGAATCTTGATGGAAAAAGTACCAGAACTATTCGGCAGCATGGTCTTCAATGATCATGTGATGAAGGAACGCCTGCCTAAGGAAGTATACAGATCGCTGAAGAAGACAATCCAGCAGGGAAAGCCGCTGAATCAGGATGTCGCTGATGTAGTAGCTTCCGTGATGAAGGACTGGGCTCTGTCTAAGGGCGCAACTCATTTCACCCATTGGTTCCAGCCTATGACAGGCGTCACGGCTGAGAAGCATGATTCGTTCATCTCTCCTGCAGGTGATGGAACGGTTCTCATGGATTTCTCAGGCAAGGAGCTCGTAAAGGGCGAGCCTGATGCATCCTCATTCCCTTCGGGCGGCCTCAGGGCCACATTCGAGGCAAGGGGATACACGGCATGGGATCCGACAAGCTATGCATTCATCAAGGACAATACGCTTTGCATACCTACCGCTTTCTGCTCATACACTGGTCAGATCCTCGATAAGAAGACACCGCTTCTGAGGAGCATGGATGCTATCAGCAAGCAGGCAATAAGGGCTCTTGCCCTCTTCGGAAAGAACGTTAAGAGGGTCAACACGACAGTAGGTCCTGAGCAGGAGTACTTCCTGATAGACAAGAAGGACTACAGCCAGAGAAAGGACCTGATCCTCACAGGCAGAACGCTTGTCGGTGCGCATGCACCTAAGGGCCAGGAGCTTGAGGACCACTACTTCGGATCCATCAGGCCAAGGGTCAAGGCCTTCATGGAAGAGCTTGATGAGGAGCTCTGGAAGCTCGGGATCCTTTCCAAGACAGAGCATAACGAGGTTGCTCCATGCCAGCATGAGATGGCACCTATCTTCAGCACGACAAACATCGCAACGGATGCAAACCAGCTTACGATGGAGGTCATGAAGAAGGTTGCTGACAAGCATGGCTTTGCATGCCTGCTGCACGAGAAGCCTTTCGAGGGCGTCAACGGATCCGGAAAGCACAACAACTGGTCGCTCTCCACAGACGATGGCGAGAACCTTCTCGATCCGGGGAAGACACCGGAGGAGAATGCCCAGTTCCTGCTGTTCCTCACAGCTGTCGTTAAGGCAGTCGATGACTACCAGGACCTGCTGAGGATCTCGGTTGCATCTGCTGGCAACGACCATAGGCTCGGTGCGAATGAGGCACCTCCTGCAATCGTATCGATGTATGTCGGCGATGAGCTTGATGAGGTGATCGAAGCCATCATCAACGGCAAGGAGAGGAAGAAGGGCAACAAGGTCACATCTCTTGATATCGGATCGATGGTCCTTCCGAAGCTCCCTAGGGACAACTCCGACAGGAACAGGACAAGCCCGTTCGCATTCACAGGAAACAAGTTCGAGTTCAGGATGCTCGGATCCTCTTCGAACATCGCATGCACCAACATCATCCTCAACACAGCAGTCGCTGAGTCGCTGATGCTCTTCTGCGATGAGCTCGAGAAGGCAGAGGACCTCAATGCAGGGCTCTTTGCCCTGATCAGAAGGGAGCTTGCCGCACACTCAAGGATCATCTTCAACGGAAACGGCTACAGCGATGAGTGGAAGGAAGAGGCTGCAAGAAGGGGCCTCTGCAACTTCAGGACAACCCCTGAGGCCCTCGTCCACTACACAGACGAGAAGAACGCATCGATGTTCGAGCGCCACCATGTATATACCCGCGAGGAGCTTCTCTCAAGGCAGGAGATCGGATTCGAGGAGTATCAGAAGATCATCCATGTCGAGGCAGAGACGATGATCGAGATCCTCAACAGGCAGATCGTTCCTTCATGCATGAGCTTCTCCAGGGATATCGCATCGGGCGCAGCCGTGAAGGAAGAGATCGGAATCGACGCATCCTGCGAGGTCGCTCTTGCCAAGGAGGTATCCGAGCTTACAGCATCCCTGATCGCATCCTCGAAGGCACTTGAGGAAGCAAGCAAGAAGGTTCCAGCAGGAGCAGCCGAGGGCGCATCCTATGCCGCAGATGCAGTGATTCCTGCAATGGAGAAGGCACGCTCATATGCCGATAGGCTTGAGACAATGGTCGATAAGGACTACTGGCCGATGCCTACATACTCAGATATCCTCTTCTACGTCTGATAGAAGAGACTCCTTCCCCTGTCCCCTGGCTTGCCAGGGGATTTCTTTGCCCTCATTTTCCTAGATCTGGGAAAATAAAATTTGACAGTATTGGAGCAGTGTGGGAAAATATAGAAAAAGAGGTTACATTTGAAACTTTTTATTTGTTTCAAATGTAAAAGGAAGGAAAAAGATGAAGAAAACCCTGTTAGTGCTTGCAATAGCGATAATCGCTTCTTCCATGCTTTTCGCCAATGGTGCAAGCGAAGCATCTGCAGCAAAGTCCACAGTACGCGTGATGGTCTGGTCCTCAACCAATGACCAGAAGCTTGTTCCTAACAACATCGAGGCTAAGTTCGAGGAAGCATTCCCTCAGTACGATCTCGAGATCGAGACAGTAGAGTATGAGTCTCTTGACTCTCAGACCCTTCTTTCCCATCAGACAGGAAACGATTATGACGTAATCATGGTCAACCACTCATCACTGCCTGCATTCGTAGCTGGCGGCGTCGTTGCACCTATGGATGACATCGTAGCTAACCTCGATATGGAGTACTATTCGAAGAAGGCAGTCGATGCGAGCATCTTCAACGGCCACTACTATGGAATCCCATTCGATCCTGACTGCCGCATCCTCGCTTACAATCAGAAGCTGATCAAGGAGCTCGGATTCGATGCTCCGAAGACAACCGATGATGTCCTCGCAATCGCAAAGGCTGGATTCGAGAAGGGCTATTATGCAATGGCCGGCGGACTCAACAGGAACACATTCTGCGTATATGACCTTGGCGGATTCATGCTCTGCTGGGGAATCAACGTATATGCAAAGGACGCAGACGGCAAGTACGTATGCCAGCTCAATACTCCAGAGGCAGTCGACTACATGACATGGGCACAGCAGATGTATGCATGCATGCCTCATGATGGAAACCTCGACAACTCGACAGCACGCTCCTGGTTCGCACAGGGCAAGGTCCTGATGCTCTGGTGGACACCGAGCCAGATTGCATCCGTCCTTCCTAAGTTCGCAAACAGGGAGGACTGCGCATTCGCAGAGATGCCTCTTGGACCAAGCGGAGTAAACGGCTCGGCAATGGGCGGCTATATGTGGTCGATCGGATCGGGCGCTGCTAATCCTGAAGGCGCAAAGGCATTCGTAGAGTGGGCTCTCCAGCCGGAGATGCAGGGTCAGATCTGCCGTGGCCTCCCAGCTGATTCAAGGGCTTACGACTTCGAGCCATACAACATCCCAGAGTACGATATGTTCCGCCAGCAGATCTCCAAGGCAGAGTATCCTGTGCCTCTGACAAGCGTCCTTCCTCAGGTATTCGATACATGGAACAGGACATATGCAAGGTGCATGATGGGCGAGCTCACACCAGCTGAGGCCTGCAGCATCGGATACAAGGAAGTCCAGGCTCTTCTGGATACCATCAACTGATAACCGGAGAAATAAGTGCCCTGCTCCCGGGCAGGGCACTTCATGAGAGAGGAGACAAATGAAAAAGACCCTAGGTCAGAGGATACTGCCGTATATGCTGGTGGCGCCAGCCTTCATTATGATAGCTGTATTCCTCCTATACCCAATGATCAGGAATATAACGCTGAGCTTCTACAATTACAGCCTTGCCGCCATCGACAGGCCCTTTGTCGGATTCTCGAACTATGCGAAGATGCTCCATGAGACGAGGATGTGGCAGGCAGTAGGAAGGACAGCGGTCTGGACCGCATGCAACCTGGTTGTCGCGATCCTGATCGGAGTAGGGGCTGCATTCCTGCTTTACTCGGGATTCCGCGGAAGCATGATGCTGAAGTCATTTGTCCTCATACCTTGGATACTTCCATCGGTAATCACTGGTTATATCTTTGCCTTGATGATGAATGAGAAGGCAGGAATAATCACATGGCTTCTGAGAACAACGCATCTTGTAAGTCCTGCATTCTCGTTCTTCAGCAACGCGCCTCTGTCCATGCTTGCCGCGATCATGGCGAATGTATGGCGTGCATTCCCGTTCTTCACGCTGATGATCTACGCAAAGCTATGCACGATTCCCACAGACCAGGTAGAGGCGGCCCGCCTCGAGGGAGCCAATGGCATCCAGATGTTCTGGTATGTCTATCTTCCTTTCATAAAGGATGTGCTCTCATCATGCGTATTCCTATGCTTCATATGGACGTTCAACGCATACGACATCATGAAGGTCATGACAAACGGAGGACCTGCTGATATGACGACGACTCTCTCGATCCTCATCCAGAGGGAGGCTTTCTCGTACTTCTCTCTGTCGAATGCCGCTACGATGAGCGTGATAGCCTTCGCTATAATGCTCAGCGTGATACTGATTTCAAAGCTGATAGGATCCCTGATAAGGAGGAAGAATGAGCAGTAAGCCATACAGGCGCACGCTTGGGACGAATATACTCATATACCTATGCGCCATAATCCTTTTTGTCATCATATTCTTCCCGTTCTACTGGATCGTATGCACATCCTTCAAGGATACTCTCGACATCTACGTGGTGCCGCCTGAGCTATTCCCGAAGAAGTTCGATCTCGTGAACTACATCAAGGCTTTCTCGCAGTACAATATAATGACGTACTTCATGAACAGCCTGAAGGTCACGCTGACGACAGTCGTATGCACGACGCTGATCGGAACGCTTGCCTCCTATGCGCTTACGCGCCTTGACTTCGCGCTTGCGAAGCCCCTGAAGAAGTTCCTGGGCATCACGCAGATGTTCCCTGTTGTAGTGCTGCTTGTCCCTCTCTTCCTATTCTGCACGAAGATGGGAATGTACAACAAGCTGAGGTCGCTGATACTCCCGTACATAGCGCTGCAGCTCCCTGTCTCGATAATCCTCCAGTCCGGCTACTACAAGGATGTCCCTCTTGCTCTCGAGGAGGCTGCCAAGCTCGATGGATGCTCTGCTATGCAGATCCTGACCCGCATATTCCTGCCTCTTGTGACGCCAGGCATCGTCGCAACCGGTGTCTATACATTCATACAGGTATGGCAGGAGTTCCTTATCGCATCATCCCTGATCACGAAGAAGAAGCTATATACACTCACGGTGGGCCTCACTACCTTCAAGGGCGATGAGATGACGGACTGGGGATGCCTGATGGCAACAAGCGTGCTCATTGCGATTCCTGCTCTGATACTCTTCAACTGCTCCCAGGAGTTCTTCATCAACAAGGTTGCAGGAAGCGTCAAGGAGTAGAGGATGGTATCGACGCTGACCCTCAATCCGTGCATCGACAGGACAGTAAGGCTCTCCGGCTTCGAGTATGGAGGGATGAACAGGATAGAGAGCGACAGGAGGGATGTCTCAGGAAAGGGCATCAACGTATCGATTGCCCTGAAGGGGGCTGGATCGGCTGTCAGGACAGGTGGATTCATTTACAGCGGAGGATCGTCCTTCTTCCTCTCGGAGCTCGGAAAGCAGGGTATTTCCTTCGAGGGCATTGAGGTGCCGGGGCAGATCAGGGAGAATCTGAAGATCTGGAATGAATGCGACAGCGTCACCACGGAGATCAACCAGAGCGGTGCATACGTGCCTATGGCGAAGTGGGAGGAGATGAAGGCGTTCTACAGGTCATTCGTGAAGGGCTCGGATCTTGCAGTTCTTTCAGGGAGCGTTCCCCGCGGGATCCCGTCGGATTGCTATCGCACTCTTGCAGAAATAGCACGTGAAAGCGGAGTTCCTGTCATTCTCGATGCCGAGAAGGATCTTCTTGTCAATGGGATGGGAGATGGGGTCTTTCTCCTGAAGCCGAACCTCTATGAGTTCATGTCTGCTTTCCCTGTCGTCTCCTCCGATGCGCTGTCAATAGCCAGGAGGGCAATTGATGAGATAAACAGGGGTGCATGCCGTGTCCTATGCATAACGCTCGGCAAGGATGGCGCGATCATAGCAGATGAAGGCCATGCCTGCTACGCTCCATCCCCATCTGGCGATGTGAAGTGCACGCAGGGCGCAGGGGATAGCGTTGTCGCAGGGATATGCAGGGCTTATGAAGAGGGCCTTGGTATAAAGGATATGCTCCGCTACGGCGTTGCCTTCGCAATGGGGACGCTCTCCCGGGAGGGGACCGAGATGTGCACAAGGGCGGACTATGAGCCATTCCTTCCCCTTGTGGAGGTGGAGGAGATCATATGAAGGCATGCCTTATCGTATTCGCCGGCAAGGCAGGGACTGGCAAGACCACCCTTGCCAGGGAGGTTGCAAAGCGCCTTGGTATTGCATATCTTGATTATGACACTTTGAACCAGAGCTACCTTGAGGCGATCGAGGAGCGCTATGGGCTAGGGGATGGAGATAGGTACGCATTGTACAGGGCATGGAGGGACCAGAGCTACAGGACGCTTCTTGATGCGGCGCTTGAGAACATAGGGCTAGGGATACCAGCCGTTGTCTCTGCTCCCTTCTCGAAGGAGCTCAGGGACCCTTCGTATCCAGATGCTCTCTTCGGCAAGGCAGGCTGCGTCTTTCCGCTTATTGTCTTCTATATGGCACCGCCTGAGGATATGCACTACCATATGGTGAAGAGTCGCTCAAGCCGCAGGGATGAGGACTTCATCGCAGATAGGAGGAGATTCGCCGAATCCTATTCAAGCGAGAAGCCCCGATGGGATGGGAAATACATCGAGGTCCTCGATTCAGGGGACCTTGATAGGAATATCGATATAGCAATGAGAAGGGCAAAGGCCCTTATGGAGGAAAAAGATGGGACTAGTGACAATGAAGTATGAAATGCTCAAGGCCCTTAAGGGAGCATATGCTGTTCCGGCATTCAACTTCTTCAGCTTCGATAACCTTGTAGGAATCGCAAAGGGCGCTGCAGAGAAGAAAAGCCCGGTGATCGCAATGGCTACGACAAGCGGCATAAAGGTGATGGGTGAGAAGGCTGTCGTGAAGATGGCTGAGGGCGTTGCTGCCGATTATGGCATCAATATGGTTCTGCACCTTGACCATTGCACCGATATAGAGCTGCTGAAGAGATGCGTTGACAATGGATTCACATCCGTGATGATCGACTCCTCCAAGAAGGAATTCCAGGAGAACATGGAGGACACCATAAAGGTAGTCGAGTATGCATCGAAGTACGGAGTGACAGTGGAGTCCGAGCTTGGCCACGTAGGAGGAAAGGAGGACGATATCGTCGTGGACGATATGGCTGTCATGTTCACGCAGCCCGAGAAGGCGCTTGAGTTCGTGAAGACAACAGGGATCGATGCCCTTGCAGTCGCTGTAGGCACTGTGCATGGCTTCTACAAGGCAGAGCCTAAGCTCGATTTCCCGCGCATCTCAAAGATCCATGAGCTTCTCCCCGATACTCCTCTTGTCCTCCATGGCGGCACAGGAGTGCCCTATGATGACTTCAGGGAGGCAATCAGGCGCGGCGTGAGGAAGATCAATGTCGGAACCGAGCTCAAGGTCCATGGAGTATTCGATACAAGCGCTAAGGGCTACAGCGATCCTGCTTCGAAGAGCGATCCGAGAGCCGTCAGCAAGCTTGTCATCAGCAAGGTTGCATCGATCGTCGAGGAGATCATCGATGTGATGGGATCCGAGGGCAAGGCCTGAGAAAGAGGTTTCAGATGAAGTCGGTACTGGCAGTAAGCCTTAGTCCTGCGTTCCAGAGGATCATGGTCTTCAGGGACTTTCATGAGGATGAGGTCAATAGGAGCAGCCGCAATACACTGGTTGTCTCCGGAAAGGGAATAAACGTAAGCAGGGTCCTGAGGGACCTTGGAAGGCCAGCTCTGAATCTCTGCCAGCTTGGCGGGTGCAGGGTCAAGGAGTTCCTCGGCCTGTGCGAAAGGGAGAACCTCAGGCTCAGGTATATTCCCGTCGATGCCGGAATCAGGACATGTACCACTATAATCAATGAGGCAAAGCGCACATCCACAGAGCTTGTCGAGGAGACTCAGGGCGTGGATGGCTCTGCCTCCGATGCGTTCTTCTCCCTCTTCATGGAGGAGAAGGATAAGCATGATGCCGTGATTATATCAGGGACAAAGGCCCCGGGCTTCTCCCCAGGCCTTTATCCTTCTATAGTCCGCGAGGCTGTGAGGGACGGGAAGACTGTTGTCCTCGATATCAAGGGTGATGACCTGAAGGCATGCCTTCCTGAGCATCCTTCCATCATAAAGCCGAATCTCTTTGAGTTCTGCCAGACCTTCATGCCAGGGAACGAGGTGCTGGAGAACGAGGACAGCGAGGGCCTGAGACCCGATGTGGAGCGTGTAGCCGCATCGATCTACAGGGAGTATGGCTCGAGGTGCGTGATCACAAGAGGCAGGTTCGATACCTGGGTATTCGATGGCTCCGGTCTTGTGTCCGTGCCTAACAGGGACGTCCCTGTTGTCAATACGATAGGCTGCGGCGATACGCTCACAGCTGCGATGACGCACAGCCTCCTTGATGGAAGCAGCCTCGTATCCTCCGTTGCATTCGGCATGGAGTGCGCGCTCAGGAAGGCGATGCATATCAGCCAGGGGCTGTGAGCGCGGCACTTGCCATTATCGAAGGTTTGTATTATCCTTTTCCCAACGGCTGAGACGAAGACGAGTAGTATCTGATTCTGCCTCTGAGAGGATGTTCGCGAGAGCGGGTGAGAAACATCTGGAGATAGGGTATGAAAACCACTTCCGAGCTGCATTCCGGAAAGGAAACGAGTATGGAATGCCGGATGCCAGCGTAACTGGTCAATGAGCGTCCCCTGTAAAGGGGGAAGCAAGGTGGAACCGCGGAAAGGCAAAGAACCTTTGTTTTTTCGTCCTTGCATTGGTAAGGATGAAGAAGCAAAGGTTTTTTCTTTTATAAGGAGGCTGATTATGGCTAATGAAGAGAAACTTGCGAAGATCAGGCACTCTATGGCTCATGTCATGGCTGAGGCAGTGCTGGAGATCTTCCCTGATGCCCAGATCGCTATCGGTCCTTCGATAGAGAATGGATTCTATTATGATTTCGAATTGCCGAGGCCATTGCTCACAGAGGATCTCGATACGATCACGGAGCATATGAAGGCAATAATCAAGCAGGATAAGAAATTCGTACGCAAGGAAGTGACAAGGCAGGAGGCCGCTGAACTTTTCAAGGATCAGAAGTACAAGCTCGAGCTTCTCGATGCTATCCCTGAGGGCGAGGCTGTTACCATCTACAATCAGGGCGGCTTCACCGATCTCTGCCGCGGACCTCATGTCGAGTCCACAAAGGAGCTTTCGGCAGATGGCTTCAAGCTTCTTTCCATCGCAGGCGCATACTGGAGGGGCAAGGAGTCCAATCCCATGCTCACCAGGATCTACGGAACAGCATGGCAGAATGCAAAGGACCTCAGGCTCTATCTCGATCACCTTGCCGATATCGAGAAGAGGGACCACAGGAAGCTCGGAAAGGAGCTCGATCTCTTCTCCCTCCATGAGGAAGCAGGCCCAGGCCTTGTCTACTGGCACCCAAGGGGAGCAAGGGTAAGGCAGGTCATCGAGGACTTCTGGCGCCAGGAGCATTACAAGAACGGCTATGAGATGGTTTACACCCCTCATGTAGGAAAGTCATGGCTCTGGGAGACATCAGGCCATCTTGGCTTCTACAAGGACGGAATGTATCCTCCTATGGAGATGGATAAGGCTGACTACTACGTGAAGCCTATGAACTGCCCGTTCCACATCATGATCTACCAGAACAGCAAGAAGAGCTATAGGGATCTCCCATGCCGCTGGGCAGAGCTCGGAACAGTATACAGATACGAGAAGGCAGGTGCCCTCCATGGCCTGATGAGGGTAAGGGGCTTCACTCAGGATGATGCCCACCTCTTCGTTACTCCTGACCAGATGGATGACGAGATCATGGAGGTCCTGAGATTCTCGCTTCACATGCTCCATTCCTTCGGCTTCAACGACATCCATGCTTACATCTCAACAAAGCCTGAGAAGTCAGTCGGCGAGGTCGAGAAGTGGGATGCAGCTACCGAGGCCCTGAAGAAGGCTGTCGAGAAGGAAGGCCTTGCTTATGATATCGATGAGGGCGGCGGAGCATTCTACGGTCCTAAGATCGACCTCAAGATCAAGGATGCCATCGGACGCGAGTGGCAGCTCTCCACTGTCCAGTTCGACTTCAACCTCCCTGAGCGCTTCAAGATGACATTCGTCGACAAGGATGGAGTCGAGAAGAGGCCTTACATGATCCACAGGGCCCTGCTTGGCTCGATCGAGAGGTTCTTCGGCGTTCTCCTGGAGAACTATGCGGGAGCATTCCCTCCATGGCTCAGCCCGGACCAGATCGCCATCATCCCTGTAGGAGAGGTTGCATTCGACTACAGCAAGCAGCTCGAGAAGAGACTCAGGGCAGAGGGCTTCAGGGCCGTTGCCGATCTCTCCAACGAGAGGATGAACGCGAAGATCAGGAATGCGCAGAAGCTTAAGACCCCTTACATGGTCATCATCGGCGAGAAGGAGATGAGTGGCGATGCTGTATCGATCAGGTACAGAAACGGCAAGCAGGTCAATCTCGTCAGCACTGAGGACTTCATCAGGGAGGTCCATAAGGCAATCGATAATAAGGAACAGATCTGATGACTGAGAGCCAGGCGCTTGGCATTGTAAGGGAAAAAGACAGGGAGATAGTCATGATAGAGCATATCCTAAGCACTCTCAGCTGGGATATGGAGACTGTTCTCCCTGAGAAGGCACTGGGGGAGAGAGCAGAGCAGATGGCATATCTTTCAGCTCTATCCCACCGCGCCCTTACGGATCCTCTGTTCACCGAGGCTCTCGGAACGCTTGAAGGAAAGAGCCTGGGCTTGTCCGATGAGGCTATTCTCAGGATCAGGAAGCAGGATGCTAGGAAGGCATCCATGCTGCCTTCGTCCCTGGTGGAGAGAATCTCATCAGAGACAGCTAAGGCCCATAGCGCATGGATAGAGGCAAGGAAGAGAAGCGATTTCTCAATATTCGAGAATAGCCTCAGTTCCCTTATAGGGCTTACAAAGGACAAGGCTCTATGCATCGATCCGGATAAGAAGCCATACGATGTGCTTCTCGATGGCTATGAGGAAGGAATGTCGATGTCGATCATCGACCCTGTGTTCAGCAAGCTCGGTTCCTTCCTCCATGGTCTTCAGGATCGCCTTTCCGATAAGAGCGTCGACTCCTCCTTTCTATCCTCGGGCTATGACAGCCAGGCGCTCCATGCCTTCTGCCTGAAGGTGGTCGGCGATATGGGGTTCGATGCCTCAAGGGGAGCTGTGGGAATAACGGCCCATCCGTTCACATCCACCCTCGGATGCGACGATGTGAGGATCTCAACAAGGTACACCGATCCCGATCTCTTCGATCCCATTGGCTCTGCGATGCATGAAGCAGGCCATGCCCTCTATGAGATGGCTGCCAATAAGGAGCCCGGGCTCAGGGGCACATGCCTTGCAGGAGGTGCCTCTACTGCGCTCCATGAATCGCAGTCGAGAAGCTGGGAGAACCTGGTAGGAAGGAGTCCTGCATTCTGGTCTTTCTATTATCCGGAGCTGCAGAAGGGCCAGGAGTGCCTGAAGGGAGTCTCCCTTGAGAGCTTCGTGAAGGCAATAAACAAGGTCCAGTGCTCACCGATCAGGGTCAATGCCGATGAAGTGACATACTCATTGCATATAATCCTGCGCTATGAGGTCGAGAAGGCGATCTTCTCCGGAAGCGTGTCTGTCAGCGATCTGCCCTCGTTCTGGAATGAGCTGTCGGGGAAGATCCTCGGATACACTCCAGAGAGCGACAGCCTCGGAATCCTCCAGGACTGCCATTGGGCAGGAGGGGACTTCGGATACTTCCCGACCTATGCATTGGGAAACATATACTCCTGCCAGCTTCTTGAGGCCCTGTACAGGGATGAGGGAGGCAAGGATAGCGTTGATAGGGCCCTCTCTGAAGGAAGGCTTTCCGTTGTATCCGGATGGCAGGATGATAGGATATGGTCTAAGGGAAGGCTGTCAAGGCCTTCGGATCTGGTTCTTGGAATAACCGGAAGCACTCTGGATGCAGGGCCTTACATGAGATACCTCGAAAGCAAGTGCTCTGCAATCCACTCAATCTGAAAAGGAAGCGAATATGAATCTACCTAACAAGCTAACAGTATTAAGGCTGATAATGGTCCCTGTCTTCTTCATTGCATATAAGATAGCATCCCTTGCAGGGGACGCTGCGACCATGGTCGGTACGATCCTGATGCTTATCTGCTATGCGACTGCTGAAGTCTCTGACTTCCTCGATGGCCGCATCGCGAGGAAGCATAATCTCGTGACGGACCTCGGAAAGGTCATGGACCCATATGCAGATACGCTCTCGCACCTGACATACTTCGTATGCTTCATCGATATGGGGCTGATGCCTGCATGGGCATTCGTGATCATAATGTGGAGGGAGTTCTCGATAATCTTCCTGAGGATGCTCATGATGAGAACCGGCAAGGCGCTCCCTGCGAACATCTGGGGAAAGAGCAAGACAGTGCTTTACGCTGTCTCAGCATTCGCGGCGATCGTGTATGTAGGATACGCAAATATCTCAGGAGCTGCATTCGGAGGCGCTATGGTGACTGTCCTCTATGTCCTCTTCTCGCTCTCCGCTATCGCTTCTCTTCTCAGCTTCATCACATATGGCGTCGCGATAATAAAGTCCAAGGCGCTTTCGGGAATGACGAGATGATTGCTTCCGGTTCCGATAAACGAGGCTTGCGTTTCGCAGGCCTCTCTTTCGATACGAGGGAAAGCATCAGGTACGTGATATCTGATGTCGATGATACTATCACATTCAAAGGCAAGCTGATTCCTGAATCGCTGGAGGCGCTCTGGAGGCTTAAGAACTCCGGCAAGACGATAATCCTCGTGACCGGAGGCTCTGCCGGCTGGGCCGACGCGTATATCAGGCAATGGCCGGTCGATGCAGTGATCGCAGAGAGCGGTGCAGTCCTTATCGCCCATGGAAAGGATGATGCGATAGTGTATTCAGTCAATCCTGCGATAGACCAGAAGACCTATCAGGAGAAGAAGGGAAAGCTTCTGAAAGCCACAGCAGGCCTCAGCCTTTCATCGGACCAGTATGCAAGGATATTCGATATCGCATATGACAAGAGCCAGCTCGATGAGTATTCGATCAGGAACCTCAGGCATGTGCTGGATGCTATGGGCGCAAGCTATGCAGAGAGCTCGATACATATAAATGCATGGTTCGGTGACTATGATAAGAAGTCCAGCCTAAGGTACTTCACGAAGCAGCTGTATGCGATAGAGGAGCAGGATCTCCTTGAGCACTCTGTGTACTTCGGAGACAGCTTCAACGACCAGGTGCTCTTCTCGTATATACCGCTCTCCATAGGAATGCACTCCGTCGAGGACAGCAGGGATGGATTCGAATTCCTGCCTAAGTATATTACGGATGGATACGGAGGCATTGGATTTGCAGAGGCGTGCAGATTCATAGCCGATATAAATCCATCAGAGGAAACGAATTAGAAGAAGATATAAAAAATAATAAAAATTTTTTCATTATTTTGTTGACAAGTAATCCGTTTTTCTGATAGTTTAATGGGGCACGCGGATGAAACGAGATGCGTGCTAGGAACTGATTTTTAACAGATATATTAGAGAAGGGAAGAGAAGATATAGAGGCTTGTAAGCCTCTGTCAATTCAAACGAACGGCAAAATAGAGCGGAAAAAGCAAAAAGCCGGTTCGTGCGAGCGACGGGAAAGGACAAAGAACATAGCCCCGGGCTTGCCCGGGGATCCATGACGGAGAGTTCGATCCTGGCTCAGAACGAACGCTGGCGGCGCGTCTTAAGCATGCAAGTCGAGCGAATAGCACCTCGGTGCTGGAAGCGGCGGACGGGTGAGTAACGCGTGGGCAATCTGCCCCCTGGACGGGAATAGCACATGGAAACATGTGATAATACCGGATACGACCGGATGGCGGCGGCCATCCGGGGAAAGGCCCTGCGGGGCCGCCGGGGGATGAGCCTGCGTCCCATTAGCTAGTCGGCGGGGTAACGGCCCACCGAGGCGACGATGGGTAGCCGGCCTGAGAGGGTGAACGGCCACATTGGGATTGAGAACGGCCCAGACTCCTACGGGAGGCAGCAGCTAAGAATCTTCCACAATGGACGGAAGTCTGATGGAGCGACGCCGCGTGGGCGATGAAGGCCGCAAGGTTGTAAAGCCCTTTTCGGGAGGGGGAATAAGCGCGCCAGGGAATGGGCGCGCGATGACGTGAATCCCGGAATAAGCCCCGGCTAACTACGTGCCAGCAGCCGCGGTAACACGTAGGGGGCGAGCGTTGTTCGGAATTATTGGGCGTAAAGGGCGCGCAGGCGGCCTGGGAAGTCTGGCGTGAAAGCACACGGCTCAACCGTGCGATGCGCTGGAAACTCCCTGGCTAGAGTACAGGAGGGGGCATTGGAATTCCAGGTGTAGGGGTGAAATCTGTAGATATCTGGAAGAACACCGGTGGCGAAGGCGAATGCCTGGCCATGTACTGACGCTGAGGCGCGAAGGTGCGGGGAGCAAACAGGTTTAGATACCCTGGTAGTCCGCACAGTAAACTATGTGCACTGGGTGTCGGGGGCAACCCCGGTACCGTAGCAAACGCGTTAAGTGCACCGCCTGGGGAGTATGCTCGCAAGGGTGAAACTCAAAGGAATTGACGGGGGCCCGCACAAGCGGTGGAGCATGTGGTTTAATTCGATGATACGCGAGGAACCTTACCAGGGCTTGACATGGGGAGGAGTTCCGGTGAAAGCCGGGAGCCCTTCGGGGCCGCCCCACAGGTGCTGCATGGCTGTCGTCAGCTCGTGTCGTAAGATGTGAGATTAAGTTCTTCAACGAGCGCAACCCCCACCGTCCGTTGCCACCAGGTGAAGCTGGGCACTCAGACGGAACTGCCGGTGACAAACCGGAGG
>JAXFQZ010000075.1:0-2624 GCA_034178685.1 Candidatus Ornithospirochaeta sp.
GAGCGCAGAGTACTGGGCAAGCTTCCAGCGCGATAGCCATATCTCCCACTTCGTCGGGGGCATAGGGCTCTCGTATGCATTCGGGGAGGGCTTGAGATGAAGAGGGCACTGTATATCCTGCTGGCAATTGCAATAGCAATCATCCCATCATGCAGCGAGCACAACATCTACCGCGAGGGCATTGCGATATGCCGTGTAGGCGAGAGGTACTTCGATACGATACAGGAGGCTGTTGACCATATCGCATTACGCGGCAATTCAAGGGAGATTTCTGGGTCTATACCCGAAGATAGGACAGTCCGCATCGTAAAGGATGTCAGGGCAAGCGAATATGATGATAGGCAGAGAGGAGGGATAACCGTTCCCTCGTCATTCTCAGGGGATCTATGCATCGATTTCGGTGGTTACACATATGAGTTTTCGTCAAGGATCGAAACCTTCTTCCGCTTTCTAGGCGGAAGCAGGATCGAAGTCATCAATGGGATGACTGTAATAGGCGAGGATAGCATCTCTGAGGAAAAGGCTCTGATCGTAGGCACAAGGACAGTGACTATCGATGAGCATATAGTAAGGGATCTTAGGAGTAGACCTCAGTCTGTCGAGGTCACTGACGGAGGAAATGCTGTCCTGAAGGGAGAAGGCACATCTCTCTCAGGTGATTTCAGAGTAAATGGGTCCGGAGAGCTTTCATTTAATGAAGGATCATATAGGATCGATAGCCTGGTTTCAGATGGCACAGTGAGGATATATTCGGGCTCATTCAGCTATGGCCATGATGCAGAGGAGGCTGTGAATTCAGCAATAAGCTCTGTACCGCCTGAGGAGAGAGGCGAGATAGAAAAGTCCCTCGTCCATGTTCTTGTCCATTTCGATGCAATCCCCAGCCAGTGCACTGCTCCGGGAAAGAAGGAGTACTGGGTCTGCAGCATTGAATCATGCAGGAAGGTGTTCCTTGATGAGGATTGCACGCATCAGGTTACGGATCTGAGCGATCTGATAATACCTGCTGTGCCGCACTCTCTTTCAAAGACGGAGAGGCTTGAACCGACATGCCTTAGGGATGGCTATGATGCATACTGGTCATGCTCGATGTGCGGTCTTCTGTTTTCTGACGAAGAATGCTCCAATCCTGTGACTATGGAGGACCTGAGGATCCCCAGGCTTCCTCATTCAGCGGTCCATCATGATGAGACGGAATCGACCTGCTTGGAGCATGGTGTGTATGAGCATTGGAGTTGCTCCAGCTGCGGAAAGCTATTCAGGGATGAGCAATGCACGACGGAGATGTCGCAGCTGGATACTGTGAAGCCGCTTGCCGACCATGCATGGCATGAGGGCTATCAGGCAGACAGCCTGCACCACTGGAAGGTGTGCTCAGTCTGCTATCAGACAGGTGCAGAGGAGAGCCATTCAAGAGAATACGGAGCCGATGAGCATAGCCACTGGGAGAAGTGCTCTGTATGCGGTTACCAGCTTTCAGAGCCTCACTCCCATGAGATTGTCGTTTTCAATAACGTCAAATACTGCAATGTATGCAGGACTGTTCTGGAAAGCCCTGAAAGCGAGCCTGGGTTCTCTGTCAATCCATCATATCCTGAACCGACTGGAAGGATCGAGGTCTCGAGGAATGACGGTTCATGGTCTTTCACTCTCATAGGCACAAGCCCTGGCTCCATGCCTGATCACTGGGCCTGGTATGTCGATGATGAACTACAGGAAGGTGCTTCCGAAGCATCCTTCGCTTTTGATCCGCCTCGTATGGAGACATACGAAATCATGTGTATATTCTGGAACGGTTCCGGCTATGGAAGCGCTTCTATGACTATAAACAACCAATAATCCTAATCAGGGGAGGGAAAAATGAAACGGATAACAGCTATCCTTTTGTCGGTAATGATGATTGCATGCCTTGCTATCTCTTGCGATAACAATGCGGCATCAGATGCAAAGGCAGAAACTGTGAGCATCAGCTTCGCGGAAGCAAGATCAAGAAGCCTTACAGCTTCCATTGCAGAGTTCGATGCAAGCAAGTATTATTGGGGCTATGCTGCCAGAAAGACCGATTCCACAGGACTGAAGGCAGGAGAGACAGCCTTCAGATGGGTAAAGACCGGGGATGATGATCCAGGAATCAATGATACGGGCATTGCCAATGTGACAATACCTGGCTTCTCACAGGGAGCCTGGGAGTTCACTCTCTATGCATATACTGCAGATAGCAGGGACAGTCTTGCTTACACAGGCATGACGAATACAGTTCTTGAGAAAGGAAACACAAACGCCATTGCAGTTACTGTTAGTCCTGTCTCAGAAGGCGAGGGAACGCTCTTCGTCGATATTTCGAGAATAACAATCAAGCCTGCAAGAGAGGGTTCAGCCCTTTCTGGTGCCCAGCAGGATTCATTCGTGAAGGAAGTATCAGTGACAAGGATGCCTTCAGGAGTAACAATCGAAGCTCTTGAACCAAGCGAAGGCATTGAGAAATACACCTATAGCACAGAACCTGGTGCCTACAAGGTCTCTGTTGCTCTCAAGCAGAATGGAATCCTCTATGCATCCGGTTCTGTTGTAGCAACGGTTTATTCAAACCTGACGACAACTGTCAAGGGAGACCTTCTCGAGCA
>JAXFQZ010000100.1:0-2280 GCA_034178685.1 Candidatus Ornithospirochaeta sp.
GTAAGTGCTACAGAAGCCTTGATGCCTGCATAAACATCACCTTCGCCTTTCTGCTCTCCAGCAGCTGTAACGAGATCAAGGTTTACATCGAAGCCTGTGCCATTCTTGAAGCCATAGTCTCCATTCTCGAAATCATATCCAAGTTTGATATTAGCGTTTCCTGAGAAGCCAGCGAATGCTGTGCCTGCTGCAAGGAGAGCCACCAAAGCTACTGTAAGTATTTTTTTCATACTTCCTCGACAGGCAAATATGCAAATGGAGCTTTGATTTCAGCGTTTTTGAATTAAAGTGCAGGAAAGAGTGAAGCATTCGGAGGCTTCTGAAAGAATCAATAATGCTAAATCTTAATTGACTAAATCATGATTGAGTGTAGTATATTGGTATGAGTCATTTATTTATCGGAAGGGAGAAGGAGCTTTCGAAGCTCGATGCCTTGTATGCCAGGGAGAGACAGTCCCTGACAATAGTATATGGCAGAAGAAGGATAGGTAAGACATGCCTTCTGAGGAAGTTCGCAGAAGGCAGGGATGTGCTGTGGTTCACAGCCTTCGAGGGTAATCCCTCGATGCTTCTCAGTTCATTCAGTGCAGCGGTAAGCGAGTATTTCACAGCTGACCCCTGGCTCCTTTCCTTCAGGGATATCAAGGCATTACTGGAGTTCGTCTTCAGGGAGAGCCTTAAGCGCAGGATCTGCATGGTGATAGATGAATACCCGTATCTTGCAGAGGCGTTTCCAGAATCATCGTCTATCCTGCAGATGCTGATAGATGATAACAAGAACGAGGGAAAGCTGATGCTTGTTCTCTCAGGTTCATCAATGCATTTCATGGAGCATCAGGTCCTTGGAATCAGGAGCCCCCTGTATGGAAGAAGGGATCTCAGTCTCAAGATAGCGCCATTTTCCTACAGGGAGACATCATTGTTCTGCAAAGGAAGGGACCGCGATGAGGTTTACTTGATCTGGGCTATAACAGGCGGTGTTCCGCTATATATCGAGAAGTTCCTTGATTACAGCAATGCTGCAGAGTGCATCAGGGAGGAGTTCTTCTCAGAAAATGGCTACTTCTCGATAGAGGCAGAGAACATATTCCGGATGGAGTTCAGGGAACCTAGGAACTATTACGGCGTGTGCAGGATGATTGCGATGGGGAATAACAAGTCATCGGCTATATCGTCAAAGCTCGGACTATCGACTGCAAATGCCGCAAGCATCCTTGGAAACCTTGAGGATATAGACATAATCGAGCACCGATTCAGCATGAAGCCTTCCCCTAGGAAGCCGATCTGGAAGATAAGGGATCCCTTCCTGATGTTCTGGTTCTCATTCTGCTTCATGGTGGACCCCATGCATATGGAATCGAACCTGAAGAACAATCTCAATTCGTTCCTTGGAAGAAGATTCGAGGACATGTGCAGGAATGCTATGCCTGCTGCATTCAGTGATATGCAGTTCGAGGAAATAGGCTCATGGTGGGGAGGGAATCCCAGAACGCATTCAGAGGAGGAAATAGATATCGTTGCAAGGACCAGTGATGGAATCACTGTGTTCTCTGAATGCAAGCGCACTAATGACAAGATAGGTATGGATGTTCTTGAGAAGCTCATCTCAAGGTCAGAGCTTGTGGAATCCGATCCGGAAAGAAGGATCTACGCATTGTTCAGCTGGAATGGATTCACTGATTCCGTGCTGGCTTCCGGAAAGGCAAGGTGCTTTGATTCAGATGATGTCATGGCACTCTTGCTATCAATGTGAGGATATGAGAAAGACGGCATGTTGCCATGCCGCCCCTATGCTTTGTGTTCTCTATGATTAGAAGGAAACCTTGCACTTTGCTGTGAGTGAGCCGAGGTGACCGTTATCAAGAGCTTTTGAAGACTTCTGGAGCACATCGTCAGCAGCATAAGCAAGTGAGAGCTCTGCGCCTGGGATGAGTGTCTTTGTCTTTGCGCTTACATCGAATCCAAGTGCGATATCAGACTCGTTGCCTGCAGCCTTCTTATCTTCACCAACGTTACCTACGATAACCTTAGCAGCGAGAGTAGCCATGTCGAATGCGTACTCTGCAGATGCATCAACTGACCATACCTTGGATGAGATTGTATATGAACCGCCAGCAACGACCTTAAGTGCGTCAACTGGAGCAACTTCTACCTTTCCTCCGATCTTCTGGGCATTGATTACGTCCTTGCCATAGACAGTTACTGCAACTGGAACATCGAAGCTGTTGAGGTCAGCCTTAACCTGAGCTGAGAGGAAGTTTGCCTTCTTAGCATCTGCCT
>JAXFQZ010000160.1:0-5109 GCA_034178685.1 Candidatus Ornithospirochaeta sp.
GAGAGCTCTGCGCCTGGGATAAGTGTCTTTGTCTTTACGCTGACATCAAAGCCGAGTACAACGTCTGTAGCAACAGCTGCATCACCATTTCCAAGCTTTACCTTTCCTGCGAGAGTAGCAACATCGAATGCATACTCTGCAGATGCATCAGCTGACCATGTCTTTGCAGCGATTCCATATGAACCGCCAGCTGCAACCTTAAGTCCTTCAACTGGAGCAACCTCTACCTTACCACCAACAGTCTGTGCATTGATTACATCCTTGCCATATACTGTAACTGCAACTGGAACATCGAAGCTGTTGAGATCTGCCTTAACCTGAGCGGAGAGGAAGTTTGCCTTCTTGGCATCTGCCTCTGCACCATTGAATGCATAGTATACATCAACATTAACAGGGTCGAATGTGAGATTTGCTGCAGCATCCATGCTGAACTTGTTTTCCTTTGCAGTTTCTTCAACTACAACTTCTGAAGAAGTAGCTTTGAAGACCTTAAGAGCATAACCGAGGTCAGCTGCTACCTTAGCGGAGAATGTATCACCAGCATAAGCAACTGATACAGAACCGCCTACTGCAGAACCTCTATCTGTTGACCAGCTCGCAGTACCCTTTGCATCAACGGTCTTCTTTCCACCTGCAACTTCATTGAGGTAATATGATGCACCTGCCTGGAGCTTGAGGCCTTCTGCAACCTGGATAGCAGGAGTATTAGCCTCAACAGCAATCCTCTTGCCATCAGCATTCTTGTAGAAACCAGCACCAAATACGAAGTCGTTTACTTTAACTGTGAATCCTGGAGCCTTTGCATACTTTACAGCATATGAATTGTACTTTGTATAGTCATCTTTTACAAAGCCATAGTCATCAAGCTCATTTTTCACTGTCTTAGAATCGATTGCAGACTTTGCAAGATCGAGTCTTGATGGCATTCCAAGAAGGTCTACTGACCAATTAGCGCCGTTGATTGTTGCAGAAACACTTGAAATAGCTACTGCTGGATCAAAGCCTTTTCCTTCTTTGATTGCTTCTGACATAGGATCATCTGCACCTGTTCCCTTTGCACCAGCAAAAGCCTTGATTGCAAATGAAGCCTTTACAGCTGCATATACTTCACCTTCTGCCTGCTTCTCAGCAGAAGCTGTTGCATAGTCAACATCAATCTTGAGATTGGTTGTGTTCTTGAAGCCTGTTTCATTTGTATCGAGATCATAGCCGTAGCTGAGCTGGCCATAACCTGAAATTCCAGCGAATACCATTGAGCTTGCGATCAATGCTACTGCTGCTGTTGCAAGTATTTTTCTCATACTTCCTCGACAGATAAAGATGCATTTGATGCGTGCTGGATAGGGGATTCAGGGGAGGGGTGAAGAAAAGGGTGCAGACTGGCTTTTCCCATATTGGACTGAATAATGCATGCACTTTCCTGAGTGCAGAAAAGAGTGCAGAAAATACATCGATATTCTGTCATTATGCCTATTGGATAGGGCTTTTCTATTGTTCTTGCGAGGGATATCATAATCCCATGATCGGAAAGAAACAGAAGGCAATCCTGCTGATAATAGCATCAGCATTCTTTTTTTCTATTTTAAACATGTTCATTCGCCTGGCAGGAGATCTTCCTTCGATCCAGAAGAGCTTCTTCAGGAATGCCATTGCATCGGTCTTTGCAGGCATTCTCCTTGTAAAAGAGAGGAACTCGATCAATGTAAGGAAGAACGATGTGCCCATCCTCATTGCCAGATCTGTTCTTGGTACGATCGGAATACTCGGGAATTTCTATGCAGTCGATCATCTGATCCTCGCAGATGCCACGATGCTGAATAAGATGTCGCCATTCTTTGCTATCCTCTTCTCCCTCATTTTCCTGAAGGAAGGGGTATCGCTATTCCAGGCATTGATGGTGGTAGGTGCTTTCATAGGAAGCCTATTCATCATCAAGCCTTCATTCTCCAATGCCAATCTGCTTGCATCTCTTGTCGGAGTGGCCGGAGGATTGGGAGCAGGCGGTGCCTATACATGCGTCAGGGCCTTGGGTAAGAGAAATGTAAGCAGAACGCTTATTGTCCTCTTCTTCTCCCTCTTCTCGTGCATGGTGACCCTGCCAGCATTCATCTTCGATTATCATCCTATGACAGGCATGCAGCTGCTTTATCTTATTCTTGCCGGTCTTTCGGCAGCAGGAGGCCAGTTCTCGATCACTGCTGCCTATGCATATGCTCCTGCCAGGGATATCTCCGTTTATGATTATTCGCAGATACTCTTCTCAGCCGTCATTGGATTCTTCGTATTCGCAGATCAGCCGGATGGATGGAGCGTGCTTGGCTATTTCGTGATCATAGCCATGGCTATCCTGATGTTCCTCCACGATCAGAAGGCTGCTGATAAATAGGTTTATCATACACTTGGAGGTGTGTGATGGCCCATAGGTCTGAATTCTACGTATATAAGAGGAAAAAGAAGCGTGGCAGCTACTGGTATGTCTGCTATGTCGACAGCGAGACAGGAAAGCAAGGGACTGCGAAGAGCATAGATGTCCTTAAGGAGAGGCTTGGCTTAGGTGACAACCGTGCCACCAAGAGAAGGGATGAGGCTGTGATCATCGCCAAGAAGGCGCTCGATGAGTGCATCATCTACAGCAAGCCATCCAATATCCCGTTCTTCGCGTACTGCGAGGAGTTCTGGGATTTCGACAAGAGCCAGTACATAAGGCTCCGCAACAACCTGAAGCCTGGCTCCATTGGCAAGGAGTATGCGCAGAACATGCTCTTCTTCTTCAGAAAGCATGTAGAGCCATTCCTTCCGCCCTCGATAAAGCTATCATCTGTCACGACATCCCATCTTGATAGCGTGATCAGAAGCCTATATGAATGCAGGAGCCTCAGCTCTGGCACGATACAGCTTATATCCATCTCCTTCAGGCAGCCTCTGAAGGAAGCAGAGCGCGTTGGCCTTATTTCCTCGGATCCTTCACGCAGGATGATGAGGATAGAGAGGACAGAGAGACCAAGGGGATGTCTTACGGAGGATGAGTGCCGTAGGCTCTGCGCATTGATGGAGAATAGGAAGGAAAGCATATTCCCTTCATACTATCTTGCAATAAAGCTCGGTCTCTGCACAGGCATGAGAAGCGGTGAGATAAGGGCCCTCAATGTGTCTGACATAATGGATTCGGCAATTCCCGGTTACCATCTGATCCGGATCCGCAACAGCATCGCTCCCTATTCCGGTCTCAAGTGCACGAAGGGAAAGTACGAGAGGGCTGTGCTTGTGCCCTCTGATCTAGCATATGAGCTCATTGCCAATGCGGATGCAAAAGGCAGGGTGATAAAGTCAAAGCATGGAAGGGGATATGTATCATCGCCGACTATACGCAACTTCCTCTATTCCCTTCTTGATGACATAGGGATGGATGAAGGCGAGAGGGAGAGGAGGAACATAACATTCCATTCGCTCAGGCATACATTCTCCACCCTGGGGCGCGATAACAGCATCGCTCAGGAGGACCGGATGCTGGTGCTTGGGCATAAGAGCACGGATGTGAATGACAGATACACGCATGAGACTGAGGAGGCCCTGCTTAGGGTCTCCCGTCTTACTTCGACGATCTCAGGCTTCTTCAGCTCCGGCGGTCGCCGAGGATGAGGCAGCTTGACTGCCTGTCAAGGTATAGGTCGCAGTCAGCAGAGCGCCTCAGGCTTGCGCATGGGGAAATAGGGGTTATATCGTCATAGAGCGTCATTGCAACTGCCTTGGCCTTCCTCTGGTCAGGGCATGATACGATTATGTGCTTTGCAGAGAGCAGCATATGTATGCTCATCGATATCACCTTCGAGGGTACGTCATCGACTGTCTTGAACCAGCCCTCGTTGACCTGCTGCCTCTTGGAGCGCTTGGCAAGCTCAATAACGATGTAAGGATCCGTTGTATCGAAGTCTGCAGGAGGATCATTGAAAGCCAGGTGCCCGTTCTCTCCAACGCATGCGAATACTGCGTCCAGGGGATGCCTTGAGATGATCTTATTGAGATTCCTCACGGTCTCCTCAGCCTTGCCTTCATCCCTTGAGATAGGATAGAAGCTTGCAGGCTTCGGGATGTAGTCCAGGAAATGCTTCTTTATGAATGTCTCTGAGGATGCAGGGCATCCATCCTCTATCCCGAGATACTCATCCAGGAGGAAGATGCTGACCTTGTCCCATTCTATTCCTTTCTGCGATCTGAGGCTTTCAAGGAGCTGGATCTGGCTATTGCCTGTCACGAATGCGATGTTTGCGCATCCGTTCTCCCTTATAGCATCCTTGATTGCAACAGCGCCCCTGATCGCTGCCATCATTCCTAGTTCCTTCTTATTCTCGCAAATCGTTATTCTCATATCTGCTCCGCTATAAATATATAATCTAACGCGTTCCTTTGTCAGCGCATTATAGTGGACAAGTCGGGAATACAGCACTAATATACTAATATATTAGTTAGGAGGCTCTCTATGCAGATGACAATGAGATGGTTTGGCGATGCATTCGATTCCGTCAAGCTATGGCAGATAAAGCAGGTTCCGGGAGTGACGGGAGTCATTACGACTCTATACGACATACCGGCAGGGGATCTATGGCCTATCGAGAGAATCGAGGCTCTGAAGAAGGAAGTCGAGGATGCAGGCCTGACTATAGCAGGCATAGAGAGCGTGAACATCCATGATTCGATAAAGATAGGCAATAGCGATAGGGATCGTTACATCGCAAACTACATCGAGACGCTTGATAACCTCGGAAAGTGCGGAATCAAGCTTGTCTGCTACAACTTCATGCCAGTATTCGACTGGACGAGGACCGACCTTGCGAAGAAGCGCCCCGATGGATCGACTGTCCTTGCCTATGACCAGAAGGTAGTGGATTCGATAGACCCTCAGGTATTCTTCGACCAGACAAACGGATCCTCAAATGGCTTTGTTATGCCAGGCTGGGAGCCTGAGAGGCTCTCTAAGGTGAAGGAGCTCTTTGAGTCATACAAGGATGTGGATGAGAAGAGGCTCTTTGACAACCTCGTGTATTTCCTGAAGGCCATAGAGCCGGTATGCGAGAAGCATGGGATAAAGATGGCAATCCATCCTGATGACCC
>JAXFQZ010000016.1:0-17156 GCA_034178685.1 Candidatus Ornithospirochaeta sp.
CAGAGCGTAATTGGCCATGAATATTGCATCCTAGCATCTGCGTCAAGCTGTATTTCAATGGCATGGCATGCATGAAGCTTCCGAATATCATGCTACACAGCCTAACATGTATCCAGAAATCCTATTCTTCTTCAGCTGTTAGGTTGGTTTCTGAAAGCTCTATTCCATTATTGCTTAATAGTCCGTGATATCAATGCTTGATATAGGTTGCTCCTGCTTATTAAATCGTCCTCCTCTTTCTCTGTTATCATCTTCAGGTATCTGGAATGCCTTCTTGGCTCTACATCCCTTATGCCAATGATTGGATTCAAACGGAAAGCGATCGACAATACTGGTGCGATGGAAATCAACGATACAGCTATCGTGACATAAGTGCTTTCATGTTATTATCAGAGTAGGAGACGACAATGGGAATATACCTAAACCCGGGGCTGAGCAGCTTCAAGGAAGACAGGAATACCAGATACTATATCGACAAGTCGATGCTGATATCCTTGCTCAATGGACGCATCGAAAGATCCAGCAGCAAATACATATGCGTATCGCGCCCACGCAGGTTCGGTAAGTCGATGGCAGCCGACATGATAGCGGCATACTATTCCAAGGGCGTGGACTCCCATGACGCGTTCTCAGGCCTGAAGATAGCCTCTGACCCATCCTTCGAGGAGAACATCAACAGGTACAATGTTATAAAGCTCGACATGAACAATGCCGTGAACATGAAGGGAGAGAGGAGCATAGCCGAGTACATAGACGGCAAGGTGCTTCCCGAGCTCAGGACCGGGTTCCCCGATGTGCCGATTCCGGAGGGAAGCAGGCTCCCAGATGCAATACAGGCCATATACTCCCATACGGGAGAAAGGTTCGTATTCATCATAGATGAGTACGACATCGTGATAAGGGATCCGAGGTTCAGGGATGACCTTGAAGGATATCTTGGCCTTCTGGTGTCCCTTTTCAAGGGAGCTGAGGTCAATGTTGCGATAGCGCTTGCGTACCTTACGGGCATAATGCCGATAGTGAAGGACGTCGTGCAGTCGAAGCTGAACAACTTCACAGAGTACACTATGCTTGATGCGATGGACATGGCGCCATTCATGGGGTTCACCACAGAGGAGGTCGAGGGGCTCTGCAAGGAGCACGGGTTCCCGTTCGAGGAGATGAGGAGGTGGTACGACGGGTACAGCCTCAACGGGATAGACCTATACTCGCCCCGGTCGGTGATCTCTGCCCTTGAGAGGAAGAGGTGCGACTGCTACTGGACCGCCACAAGCTCATATGAGGTCATAAGCACGTACATAGCGATGGACTTCGATGGGATAAGGGAATCGGTGGTATCCATGATAGGAGGAGGGGAGGAGGAGGTGAACACCAGGAAGTTCAACAACACGCTTACCTCCTTCAGGAGCAAGGACGACATATTCACCTATCTGTCTCATCTGGGATACCTTGCCTACGACATGGACAGTAAGACATGCAGGATACCCAACAGGGAGGTTCTCTCAGAGTGGGTCAATGCCATAGAGGACGACAGGGACTACAGCAGGGTCGCTGAGGTTGTGAAGGGCTCCAGGCGCCTTCTGGAGGCGACATGGGAGATGGACGAGGAGGCTGTTGCATCGAGCATAGCCAGGACCCACATGGAGGTGACGAGCAACCTGACATACAACAACGAGGGATCCTTCCAGAGCGCAATCAGGCTTGCGTACTTCTATGCCGACATGTACTACACAGTGGTGAGCGAGCTTCCGGCAGGGAAGGGCTATGCTGATGTTGCGTTCATACCGTATGTGCCTAGCGTGCCAGCGATGGTAGTGGAGCTGAAGAGGAACAGCGCGGCGGGAACGGCCATCGGCCAGATAAGGGAGAGGCGCTATCCAGAAGGACTCGAGAAGTACAGGGGCAGCATGCTCCTGGTGGGCATAGGCTACGACGAGAGGACCAAGGAGCACTGGTGCAGGATAGAGAGGGCATAGTTCGTTGATCCCTGCAGAAATCTGCCAATCCCTTTTGCTGTAAAGCGATGTCTGCACATAGCCATGCAATAAGACATAGCTATGCTGCCTGATCTGCTCCCCTGATGCATCTTACTGCAGTCATCAGATTTGCTATCTTCAAAGGCATGGGGCTGCTCGCTCATTTATCGCGTTCAACTACAGTAAGGCATGACCTTACCTTTACTGTGAAGGAGTCCGGTGCCTGTGAGATATGATAGTCTTCCTTTCCAGGACATCCCTTGCAGGGCTTCTTCATTGCATCATGGCGGTAGCATGTGCGGGAGATGAAGTAAGGGGGCTCGAAATCTGCAATAGTCGGCTCGTAAGGCCATGGTCCTGAATAGCTGTCCCTTTCAAACCATAGGTAGCCTCCGATGAAGCCAGGGATCTCCCTGGCTAGAAGCGCAGCTGTGAACCTATTTGATGTATATAGGTAGATATCTGCAAAGTACCTGTATTCGGGGTGGGCCTTGGCAAATCTTATCTGTGAGATATTGTTCAGGCCAATTGAAACATCTTTCATGCCCTTTATGTTCTCAAGAGCCTCCTCCCAGGTCTTCTTCTCATTGAATGTCACTGGCGGCAATGTTATATATGCTCTTCCATCTATTGTCTTTGGGATGATCGACCAAGGAAGATCATCGGAAAGCAGCTTTCTGTCAGGAAGGATGGATGAGGCTATCCTTACATCAGGCTCAGGAATTGCCTGAGGCACAATCGGGGCAGAATCCAGCTTGGAATAGAAGGACCTCCTGAATTCCTTGATGATCGAAGGCGGCAGGAACGGATACTCAATGCCTGATTCGTTATCAAAGGAGAGCCTTGATAGAGTGTAGCGTGACAATCCCGATTCAGAGAAAGCCTTCGAGAGGACATCCACAGGGTCCTTTGGTGTTCTTGATGGGGAGATTGCAAGCTCCATCCTGCTCCTGATGCCAAGGGCCTCTGCTTCGATGGAATCCTTCTCCAGCCTTATCCTGATATCCACCGGCTTTCTGTAGAGCGGGATATTTGTACTTGGGGTCTTCTCCCTCTTGGTGGAATCTGAGATCTTATATATATCCTTTCCAATCAGGCTTGATGGATCTGAAATTAGAAGCCTTACGTAGTTCCTGCCCTTTCTGATAATCCTTGCAGAGAGCTTGTTTGCGACAGGAAGCCCCTTGGAATCGGCAGTGAAGTACTGCAATCCATCATGATTCTCCAATGGTATCTCTGTCGCTAGAGTCCTCTCTTCTCCGTTCTCATCGGTAATCTGGCCAGCATATAAGCCAAGGTGCCCAGGATAACCTCCCGAAAGCAGGGAAGGCCTATCTGGCTTGTATGATAGATATCCATCTCCGCTCTTTCTGAGGAAGGAGGTTTTCACATCATCCTCCTCCTGAAGGCTTGCCCTGCCTTTATCGAGGATCGACCTGTAGTATCTTGTGACTGCTGCGACATACTCAGGGCTCTTTAGCCTTCCTTCGACCTTTGCGCTGTCGATACCCATTCTGTCAAGCTCAAGGATCCTCTCTCCTGCATCCATATCCTCCATGCTGAAGAAGAATCCCTTTCTATGGAGATCTTCATCCTGGAACCATGATCTGCATATCTGGGCGCATTCACCGCCATTTGCGGATCTATTGCATTTGATTGCGGATGCTGAGCAGAGTCCGGAGAAGCCATAGCACAATGCCCCATGGATGAATACCTTCAGCTCTACATCCGGGCACTCCTGCCTGATTCTTCTTATCTCCTCCATGCTCAGTTCCCTTGAGAGCACCACCCTTTCAAAGCCAAGGTCCTGAAGCTCCCTTACTCCTTCAGCTGTATGCACAGCAAGCTGCGTTGATCCATGCAGTGGAAGCGTAGGATAGCAGCGTCTGATTATGTCTGCAATGCCCAGGTCCTGGATGATTATACCATCTGTCCCATAGAAGGCTACCTGATCAAGGATATCGAAGACCCTCCTGGTCGATGCATCATCGATAAGAGTATTGATTGTGATATATGTCTTCTTCCCATTCTCTAAGGAATAGCGTCTGATCCTGGATAGATCCTCAATGGAGAAGTTCACAGCGCCTTTCCTCGCCGAGAACTCCTTCAGACCAAAATAGACAGCATCAGCTCCGTAGCTGAAGGCTGTAAGGGCAGTCTCAAGACTGCCTGCTGGGAGTGCTAGTTCAATCATGGCAATAGTCTAGCAAAGAGCAAAGGCTATGTATATTGAAACAGCCATTATAGAAAGATGAATAATCGATCAGCCGGATATCAAAGGGCATTATTGAAATAGTACGATATGCTATTCCCTTTTTCTTGATATCATAAAAGACTAGGGAAGGATGAGCTATATGGGTTTCAGCAAGGGAGATAAGACCTTATTGGTATCTTTATTTTTCCTGGATATAAGATCAATCAACTTGTCAAAGAATCCCAATTCCATCCCCCATTATGCATGATGGCATATTCTGATTATAGCCTATGACATGGGCATTTTTGCCATCAAATTGGGTGTCGTAGGGATTGCTATGTACTTAGGCAGACAAAAAAACAAGCTGCCATTCAGCAGCTTGCTTCGTGTTCTGGTTATACGCTTTCGTCGTACATGCTTGGCTTGGCGACTCCGTCTTCTACAAGGTAATTGCCCTTGGAGATGCACCAGCATAGCTTTCCGTCCTTCTCGATGTCGATATCCGCATCGTATCCGACCTCTATGCGGCCCTTTCCAGCAAAGCTCATGGCCTTGGCTGGATTCTCTGTTACAAGCTTGTATGCAAGGCTTCTGTCGACGCCCTTTGCTATGATCCTGTCGATCGTCTTAGGAAGCTCCAGGATCGATCCAGCTCCCATTCCGATGATCTCCCTCTTCTCATTCCACTTCGGGAAGGAGCCGTTCGAGTCCGTTGAGAGAGTCAGATGCTCGCTGTCGATTCCAAGCAGCTTTATTGCCTGATCTGCTGCCTCATCGTGGCATGTTATATCGACATGGCCTCCGATCCTGAGCCACTGCTCTGCCTGATCCATGTGGTTTCCCATATGAGTAGGGTAGAGATGCTTTATCGGGAGAGGTGTCCTCTCGATGATCTCAAACAGCTGTGAGATGCCAAGCTTGTCTGCTCCTACATGGAAGTGCACGATGCCGCATTTCTTTGACATAAGCGATGCGATCCTTGCCTCAGATGCCATCCTTATCAGCTCATCGGTTGAAGGGAATGAGCATCTGTGGTCTGCGATAGCGACCTTGACTCCGATGATCTCATTGACGTAGACGATATCGTCTCCGATGCTTCCAGTCAGTGTCCTGGTCGGTACCTGATAGCTGCCTGTCAGGCAGTATGCAGATAGCCCCCATTCCCTGAAGCCCTGGATCTTGGCAACAAGGTCGCGTACGGTTCTTGTCGTTCCGTCGGTTCCGAGAAGCCCTACGATCGTAGTGACTCCAGCCTGAGCTATCTTCTTCTCTGTGAGCGCCGGGACCCTCGAGAGCATCCCGGACTCCCCGCCTCCTCCGATAGCATGCACATGGCCGTCGATGAAGCCGGGGTGCACGATAGCGCCTTCTGCATCGATTGTTTTCAGGCCCCTCAGGTTCAGGTCGATTCTATCCTCTATTGCGAGAATCTTTTCTCCTCCGATGAGGATATCCTTGATCCCGATGTGCTCGGGTGCGTAAATATCGGCATTCCTTATGAGTGTCATATCAACCTCTGTATGCATTCAGGATGGAGATCAGCTTCATCATGTCGCTCTCGCTCCATCTCTGGTCGAGCTGCACCGAGAGAACATGCTCATCGATGTACTTAGCTCCTGGATACTTCTCAATGTCATCAACCATTGGCGGCTGTGGCCAGAAGAACGTGTACTTGACCTGATTCTGGTCGAGGTGTGCCTTCATCCTCTCCCTGTCATCGCAGTATATGGTGAAGTGGCTGGGCATATCCTCAGGCCCAAGACGATCGAATACGCTTCTCCATCCATTTGGGCGTGCATTCTCAATGAGAATGCGGAAGTTCCTCGTTCTTTTTGCCTTCATGTCCGCGAAGTCGAAGTGCTTTGCGATCTCTATCGATTTCTCATCCGATGCATAGCAGTCGAAGATGCTCCTGAGCCTGAGCTCTGTATTCCAGAAGACATCTGAGGCCTTTGCATTGTATGAGTCGTCATTCTCCTCAAGAGCCTTCGCCCTGAGCTCCATCGAGCTGTAGCGTCCTTCGATGTGCTCTTTCTCAGGTGGCATCATCTTGACATTGAAGGGACCTCCCTGCTTTCTCGCGATTCCGCCTGATGCTATTCCCATCCATTTGCGCAGCGACCCTGCAGCGTAATCGGAGAGCGGGTCGAAGTAGAGAGGGGAGTGCGTAGTATCGAAAAGGATCTTAATCCCTCTCTTCCTGCACTCCTCCATGAAGGCTCTGTCGTATGTGATGAAGCCGAACCATCCGCATACGTTGATCACGGATACACCCTCAAGGTCCTCCGTCCTGAATAGAGGAACCATTCCCTCCGGGTCCACATCGTAGAACCTCAGCTTGTAGCCTGCCTTGACGTAGCAGCCAAGGACTGTCTCGCATGTATATGCAGGGACATATGCGATGCTCCCTGCTGGAGCATCGATGTCCTTCAGGCATGCATAGATAGCACATCGGCCGGACATTGCAAACAGCGTACTGCTGTCGCAGTAGTTATCTGCATTTCCGATGCCTTCAAGAGTAAACATTCCTCCTAGCGGTGCCATCAGAAGCCTCCTATGATATCTTTATCGAGACGCTTGATGATCTCGCAAGCGAGCCTGATCCCGTTCCTGAAATCCTCGTAGGAGGAGATGCCGTAGTGCGTGTGTGCATAGCGCACTGGGATTCCAATGACGATGCACGGCACTCCCATTGCACCGAGGTGGATAGGAGCTCCGTCTGTGGATCCTCCCGTCCTCACTGCCGACTGGCATGGGATTCCCAGCTCCTTGGCGAGGTCAAGCGCATACTTCTGGAACCTTGGGTTCGTGATCATCCTTGCATCGATATGCCTGAGCATCGGTCCATGCTTGATGCATGTCTGCCTCTGGTACTCCGGGACGACTGTGTCGTCTGCAGGGCATCCCTCGAAGCAGATTGCGATATCCGGCCTGACGTGGTTGACAGTAAGCGTTGCACCCCTTGTCCCTACCTCTTCCTGGGATGCGAATGCACCTACGATATTGACTCCGATGCTCTCGTCCTTGAGAGCTTTCATCGTCTCGATGATGCTTGCGCATCCGAGCCTGTTGTCAAAGGCCTTTCCAACAAGGAGATCGTGCTTCTCATCATATGTGCATGTGACTTCAGGTACTACAGGCGCTGCGATATCAATGCAGAAATCGTTCTCTATCTCCTCTTTTGAGGAAGCACCTACATCGATTACCAGGGAAGAGATCTCCAGAGGAGCCTTCCTCTCTGCTTCAGACATGAAGTGTGGCGGTTTCGATGCTACTACGCCCGGGATGTACTTCCCATAGCGGTTGCGTACTCTCACCTGATGAGCAGGTATGTTAGTAACGACCCATCCTCCGATGTTGATGAACTCGAGCTGGCCATCGGGCCTGATTGCCTTGACCATGAACCCAACCTCGTCGGTATGAGCATCCAGCATGACCACAGGCTGCCCTTCTTTGTTTCCTGAACGCTCAAGGTACAGATTCCTGAGGCAATCCTCGGAGAAATCCCCAAGACCTGCTGCCTCATCCCTTACTACCTCGAGAACCTCATCCTCAAAGCCAGAGATGCCATTGGCATCGCTGATTCTCTTAATTAACTCAACGCTGGAACTCATTTGAAATCTTCCTTCTTGGAAAGGGGAAAAGAGTCACCCCTTTTCCCCCTTTGCTATCCTTTATGGATTATTTTACGATCTGTACGCCCTGGAGCTTGTGGTATCCGATTGGGTCAAGCATGAAGCCCTGAACCTTGTTCGTTGTACCGACTCTCATTGTATCGTACATGATTGTGACGTTGTTAGCCTCGTCCTTGAGAACCTCTGCAAGCTTTGCATAAGCATCAAGTCTTGTCTGCTCGTCTGTTGTCTGCCTTCCTGTCTCAACAAGCTTGTCGACAACTGGGTCGTTCATGAATGACCTGTTGCCAGCAGGACCCTGCTGTGAGGAATGCTCGAGAGAGTAGAATGTGTAGTCTCCGTCCTTTGTAGCTGTGAACCAGCCGAAGTATCCCATGTCGTGCTCACCAGCGGATGTTCTCTGGATGAATGCACCGAACTCGAGGATCTCGACTGAGCAGTCGATTCCGATGTCCTTGAGCATAGCCTGTACAGCCTGGCACATCTCAACGCGAGCCTGGTTGTTGTTTACCCAGAGTGTGCACTTGAAGCCATTTGGATATCCAGCCTCAGCAAGGAGAGCCTTTGCCTTCTCAGGATTGTACTCATAAGCACCAACGTTAGCATAGCCGAATACAGCTGGAGCGATGATGTTGTCAGCTGGTGTTCCTGCTCCGTTGTTCACAGTGTCGATCAGAAGCTGTCTGTCGATAGCGTAGTTGATAGCCTGCCTTACTCTCTTGTCATCGAATGGCTTCTTCCTCTGGTTGAGTGTGATGTAGTAGCATGTAAGCGATGGCTGCTCGAGAGCGATGAGGTTCTTGTCTCCCCTTATGATCTTCATGTCGTTTGTCGTGAGATCGTATGCGATATCGATTTCGCCTGTCTGGAGAGCGATTGTCCTCTGAGATGCCTCAGGAATGACCTTCATGACGATGTTCTTTGTGAGTGGAGCGCCAGCATAGTAGTCTTCGTTAGCAACCATTGTAACTGAGTCGTTCTGTGTCCATGATACGAACTTGTAAGGACCTGATCCAACAGGAGCTGTCTTGAGGATGTCTGGGTTAGCGGAAACGTAATCCTTAGGAACGATAGCTGCGAATGGAACTGCAAGGTTTCTCAGGCATGGAGCATATGGAGCATCGAGTGTGATGAATACTGTGTAGTCATCCTCGACTGTCACTGTATCGATGAAGTCAACGATGTAAGCAACAGCAGCTGATGCGATAGCTCTGTCGAGGGAGAACTTTACGTCTTCAGCTGTAAGGTCCTCGCCGTTGTGGAACTTGAGACCCTTCCTGATGTGGAAACGATACTCGGTTGGAGAAATAACTTCCCAGGACTCTGCGATCTGAGGAATGATTGTACCGGTATCGAGGTCGATATCAACGAGTGTGTCGTAGATATGGTTGGTTACAACTACAGCTGATGACTCCTTACCGATGTGTGGGTCAAGGGATGTTACATCTGCACCTGTTCCGAATACGATTGTGTCCTTGTAGCTGACTTCTCCTGTTGCGGCGTTCTCCTGTGAGCCACCTGCAAATAGAGCTGCTGCAAGAGCAAGAACAACGAGAACCGAAAGTGTTCTTTTCATTTTATCTCCTCCTAGCCACGTATGGCAGTAGTTTGGTTATTTGAGGTTGCATGCAACGACATGTCCTGGAGATACTTCCTTAAGCGGGATATCGCCCTGCCTGCATGCATCGGTAGCGTATGGGCATCTCTTCGCGAAGCGGCAGCCCGGCTTCGGGTCGATTGGACTTGTGAGCTCTCCCTCGAGTATGATCCTCTGTACCTGGTAATCAGGATCGGGAACAGGAATTGCCGAGAGAAGCGCCTTTGTATATGGATGCCTTGGATCCTTGAAGAGCTCCTTTGCAGGTGCCTTCTCTACGATCTTTCCGAGGTACATCACGATGATCTCGTCAGATAGGTGCTTTACTACCGAGAGGTCGTGCGTGATGAAGAGGTACGTGAAGCCGAACTGCTGCTGCAGGTCCTGCATCAGGTTGAGTACCTGTGCCCTGATCGATACATCCAGTGCCGATACAGGCTCATCGCATACGATGAACTTCGGATTGAGCGCAAGCACTCTTCCGATTCCGACACGCTGCCTTCTTCCTCCATCGAGCTCATGAGGATAGCTGTTCACGAGTCTTGGGGCGATGCCTACGAGGTCCATGACCTCAGCAACCCTCTTCTCGATTGCCTTCTTGTCCCTCTTGTCGATTGCATTCTGGATCAGGAGGCTCTCCTCAATCGTCTGTCCTACAGTCATTCTCGGATTGAGTGATGCGAACGGATCCTGGAAGATGATCTGCATGTCCTTCCTGAGAGCCTTCATCTGCTTAGGCTTGTAATCCGTTATATCCTCACCCTCGAAGAATATCTTTCCATCCGTTGGCTCATGGAGCTTGAGGATGGTCCTTCCGAGGGTCGACTTTCCGCAGCCCGATTCTCCTACGACGCCAAGGGTAGTGCCCTTGCTGAGGGAGAAGGATACATCATCCACGGCATGGAGAAGACCTCCAGGTGTCTGAAAGTATTTCTTAAGATGTTCTATTCTTAGAAGTTCCTTTTTATCGCTCATAGCCCTGCGCTCTCCTCGGTCTTAAAGCATCTGCATTTATGGCCATTGCCATAATCCTTCAGGTCAGGATGCTCATTCTCGCACCTTTCGGTTGCAAAGCTGCATCTCGGACAGAACTTGCATCCCTTAGGGAGGTTTGTCGGATCCGGCATCATTCCCTTGATGGGATTGAGGCGGTCAACATCGACGGCAAGGGATGGAAGGGAACCAAGAAGACCCTGCGTGTATGGGTGCTTCGTTTCCTTGAAGATCTGATGGAGGTCTCCCTCCTCGACGATCTCGCCAGCGTACATGATAGCAACGCGGTCGCATGTCTGCGCAACGACTCCAAGATCGTGCGTGATGAGGATCATTGATGTGTTGAGCTTCTTCTTGAGGTTCCTGATCATATCCAGGACCTGTGCCTGGATCGTCACATCGAGCGCTGTCGTAGGCTCATCCGCAATCAGGAGCTTAGGGTTGCATGCAAGGGCAATAGCTATGATTACCCTCTGCTTCATTCCGCCTGAGAACTGGTGAGGATACTCATTCGCCCTATCGCGTGAGATTCCTACGAGCTCAAGCATCTGGCATGCCTTCTCCCATGTCTCCTGCTTTGTCATCTGGGGATTGTGGATCCTGACTACTTCCTCGATCTGGGAGCCTACTGTGAGAACAGGGTTGAGGCTTGTCATAGGATCCTGGAAGATCATGCTGATAGCCTGTCCGCGTACCTTGAGCATATCCTGCTTCGAGAGCTTCAGAAGATCCTTGCCCTCGAAGAAGACCTCTCCGCCCCTGATCTTTCCTGGCGGATCCGGAATGAGCCTCATGATGCCCCTTGCGAGGGTTGTCTTGCCTGCTCCTGTCTCTCCGACAAGACCAAGCGTCTCTCCCTCCTTGAGCGTGAGGCTCACGCCATTGAGAGCATGGACGTTTCCATCATCCGTTTCGTAGTTTATTACAAGGTCCTTTACATTGAGAAATTCTTCCATAATGCTCTCCTAGTTCTTAAGGCGTGGGTCGAGTGCATCCCTCAGGCCATCTCCCATCAGGTTGAGGGAGAGGATCGTGAGCATGATACCGAGTCCCGGGATGACAGTGAGGTGCCAGCCTTCGCGGATGTAGGACCTAGCATTCGAGAGCATGGATCCCCATTCCGGTGTAGGAGGCTGGATTCCGAGTCCGAGGAACGAAAGGCCTGCGACAGAGAGGATTGCTCCAGCGACTCCCAGTGTTGCCTGTACGATGAGTGGTGCGAGGCTGTTAGGGATGATGTACCTGAAGATGATCCTGAAGTCGCTTGCTCCCAGGGCTCTTGCCGCCTCTACGTACTCCTGGTCCTTTACAGTCAGGACGCTCGCTCTTACTGTCCTTGCGAATGTAGGGATGTATGAGATCGAGATAGCGATAAGCACGTTCGTAAGGCTTGTGCCAAGGGCTGCTACGATAGCGGTCGCAAGAAGCATCGATGGGATTGCAAGGAGCATATCCATGAATCTCATGATCACGTTATCCGTAAGCTTTCCATAGTAGCCAGCAAGAGCACCGAGCGTTCCTCCTACCACTGTAGCGATAGCGATTGCGAAGGTTCCCATGAAGAGAGAGTACCTTACTGCCCAGAGCATCCTCAGGAAGATGTCGCGGCCGAACTCGTCAAGACCGAAGATATGGTCCTTCGAAGGCTTCTGGAATCTCATTCTGAGGTTCTGCTTGATTACATGCTGGTTATAGAATTCATAGTTGGTCACAAGGTCGATCACTATGGTCGTTACTGCTATCACGAGAAGGAGGATGATGAAGCACATGCCGACGATTGCCAGCTTGTCCTTCTTGAGCCTTCTCCATGTTTCCATCCAAAGCGATCTCTGCTTTGGCTTTGCTGATGTTTCGGCTGTGTTCATGCTTTCTCTCCCTTCTTCTTAAAGCCTGCCTTCTTGTACTGGCTCTTGATTCTCGGATCCACGAATGCATAGATGATATCGACTATGAGGTTCACGATGGAGAACATCATGGCAAGGAAGACTGTGCATCCGAGTACCATCGGGATGTCCTTGCTGTTGATCGATTCGACCATGAGCCTTCCCAGGCCGGGCCATGAGAAGATGGTCTCGGTGAGCATTGCTCCTCCGAGGAGCGTGCCGAACTGCAGTCCGACTGCCGTAACGATAGGAATCATTGCGTTCTTGAGCATGTGGCGCTTGGTGATCTGTCCCTCAGGAACACCCTTGGCCCTTGCTGTGGAGATGTAATCCTGCCTGATTACCTCGAGCATGCTTGACCTGGTCATTCTCGCAACCGTAGCCGCAACGCCTGTTCCGAGAGTCAGAGCAGGAAGGATGACGCTCCTGATCAGAGGAATGAAGCCCTTTCCCATTCCCTGCGAAGGAAGCCAGCCGAGCTTGAGCGCAAACAGCAGCGATAGCAGGAGGCCTAGCCAGAAGTTCGGCATCGATACTCCTATAAGCGAGAGGACCATCGATACGCTATCGATCTTGGAGTACTGCTTCTTCGCGGATATTATTCCGACAGGTATTCCGATTATGAGCGCGACGATGATTCCCGCGATTGCCAGGATAACGGTGTTAGGGAACTTGTCTATGATCTGGGGCCATACAGGTATCTTGTTCCTGTAGGATATGCCAAGATCTCCGTGAAGCAGGTCCCAGAGGAAGTTTCCGTATCTGACAAGAAGCGGTTTGTTCAGCCCTAGCTCCTCCCTCATTGCGGCAATTGCCTCAGCTGTTCCCTGATCGCCAAGGATGACTGCTGCAGGATCGCCAGGAGTAAGGCTCATGATGAAGAATACGATGAATGTAACTCCAATCAGGATTGGGATCATCAAAAGCAGTCGCTTTACGATATATTTCCACATAGGCATCTCCAAAAAAGACGGACTTGATGAGGAATATGCTATAGAAAATGCTTTAAAAATTCAATAATTATCTACTTTATTTTGTTGCTTTTACTTTGATTTATGTTAATATTGGCAGTTATATGTTGCTATAATAACAGAAATACTTAAAAATTGGTCATTCTGATTGCATATGAACTGTAAGAAAATCGAAAAAACCGCATATTGAAAAATTCTGTCATATGCTATGGTTCAAGCAATTCGTAGTATTTCTCGATAAGCGCATGGAACGAATCATCGTTCTCGAGGCACTCATCGACATTATAGTAAAGCATATTGAGGACCTCGATGATGCAGAAGAAGGAAGAATAGGAGTTGAGAAGACCCTTGAAGCTCTCTGCCGTCATGCAGATATAGGAGACATCTGCAAGCCTCACAAGAGGCGAGAGCTCCGAGTCTGTGAAGGCGATGATGGGGATGCCTAGGGATCTGCATAGCTCCGTCATAGCGACAGTGGACTTTCCGTATGGAGGTGTTGCTATCGAGATAAGGAGCGTCTCCTCCGCATTGGATACCTTGAGCTGCGCGATGTTCTGGATAGTGGACTCTGAATCCATTATTGTGATGGAAAGCCCGAGCTGCGTGAATCTGAGCTTTATGTAATCAGCAGGGATGCGGCTTGCTCCGTGGGCTGCTATGAAGATCCTCTTTGCCTTTCTTATGAGATCGATTCCCTTGCTCAGCCTTGCAAAGTCATTGAGCCTTGTAGTTTCCTCGACCGATGCATGGAGTGCCTTGATAACATCCTCATAGAGCTTTGAGATATCGCCATTGGAGGATGAGACGTAATGCCTGAACCTCTCCTCAGGGGATTTGTTCGCGAAGATGTACTCCTTGAGGTTCCTCTTGAGCTCGACGAAGCTCGAAAGCCCCAGGTCCTTGCAGAACGAGAGTATAGTGACCTCTGAGGTTGAAGCATTGAGGGATAGCTCCTTCAGGGAACTGAAGCTGCATTTCATCGGATCCTTAAGGATATAATCGGCAATCCTTCTTCTAGGTGCATTGTAATTCACGTAATTGTCTTTGATTGTCCTCATTATATCCATTGGGTCCTACCTTAATGATAAAGTGTCCCAAAAGGGACACTTTAATCAATTCTTCGATGATGGAATCAGCGATAATTATTGAATTTTCCGCCTAGCTGAGCAACGCAGAGGATCATATGCATGATTTCCGAGAAGTCATCGTTGGTGTAGCTGATGGTTCTTCCTGCGATTCTCTTCACACCTGGGATCATCTCAAGCTGGTCAGCCATGACTGTGGTCATGACATCGATCTCGAGGTTGGTAGGCTTTCCTGCAAGCACGCACTTTGCCTCACCGCTCTCCTTGAGAAGGCATGCCTTCCTTGTTGCTTCCCTGAAGAGAGGCTCCAGCTTGCCTGGGCTGTAGAGCTTGGCTGCATATCTTCCGAGACCTTCCTTTGTCCTTACGTATGCTGGCTTGAGCTCTGTGTGGGTAAGCTCTTCCTCGAGCTTGTCATCGCCTGCGCAGAATGTCAGAGGAACGCCTAGGGATGCTGCGTAGTAGCTGTTGAGCTCAACCTCTCCGACCTCGACTCCGTTGATCCTAACGTTGTAGATGCAGGAACTGCTGTATGAGTGGTCCATAAGGGCGTTCCATGTTCCGATCATGCCATGGTAGCCGACGAGCATGAGCATGTCATATGAGCTATCGAGAGTAGCAAGCATGTAGTCCTGCCTTGGATAGCCATTGATGATGTTGACCCTTGGATCGGTGTAGACGCCGTAAGGAAGGTTCTCGCCCCTTGCATGCGAATCGCAGATGCATACTTCTTCGATTTCCGGATGAGTCTTGAAAAGCTCATCAAGAATCCAGTCAAGCTCACGGATGTATGCCTTTCCTGTGCATGATGGATCCTCTGTCATCTCATTCCAGCTTACAAGACCTGAAAGACCTTCTGTATCAAGACTGATAAATACTTTCTTCATTCTTTGATAGCTCCTTTAATTTAAAGCAATTTTGTCAAATAAAATGTCAATGGTCAATAAATTTTAAAGTATTTGGCTCAGATTCGGCCCATCATTGGAAGTGCTCAGGCAAGGGACCGTGCATGAAGACGCAGGCAGTGCTGATGCCCGGAGGCATATCGATCATGGCACTCCTTCCTGGCTTGGCGAAGATGGTTCTTGGCAATGTTCTTCATCAGAAGCGCTGAGGCAGGAAGCCATGTCTATGCCTCCGATAGGCTCGGTGAGATCAGGGACTGCTATACCAACGATGTCCTTGAGACCATCCTCTCCCCATTGGATGGGACGGTTGCATTCGCTTCCAGCGATCCAGCAGTATACCAGCATACAACGCTCTTCCAGCTGATTGCAGACCCTGAATAGCTATTGTCCAATCTCAGGCGATATTCTATCCTCAGTACTATCCAAAGGGAGGGAAACAGGATGGATAGGCGGAGATCGAGAAGGCTTCTGTGCATTGCTATGGTGTTTTTCTGGGCGTCGGAGTACTGCCATGCGCCTTATTTCACGCCATATCTCGAAAGCCTCGGGTTCACGGCTTCGGCAATCGGCTTCATGACAGGTATCTACGGCTTTACGCAGATATTCGCCAGGATTCCCCTTGGCATGATCACCGATGCGTTCTCATGCTACAAGAAGACCATTCTCTTCGGCACAGTGTGCACGACGCTCTCCTCTTTCTTCCTCATGTTCGTAAGAAGCGCCTGGGCAATAATGCTATGCAGGGCGCTTGCAGGTCTTGCAGCCTCCACATGGCTTGCCTTCACTGTCCTCTACAACGCATATTACAGGGACGATGAGAGCGTTACCGCTATGACGAACGTCAATGCGTTCAACAACGGCGGAAAGCTCCTTGCCTTTGCACTCGGGATAATGACAGCTTCATTCTGGGGCTATAAGGTGCCTCTGCTCTGCTCGTTCCTCACTGGTCTTGCAGCTGTCGCCGCTGTCGTGATGCTTGAGCCGATACAGCTGAGGCATGAGAGCTTCAGCCTGAGGCATGTGGTATCCATTGCCTGCAATCCATCGATACTCGCAGCATCATTCCTGGCTATACTGCTGCAGTTCTACATGCAGGGGACTGTGTTCTCATTCACAAGCGGGAAGGCAAGGATGATCGGGGCCTCGGCCTTCATGATCGGCGCAATCTCCCTATCCTATACGCTGATCCAGGTAGTAAGCGCGCCTTACATAGGCAAGAAGCTGCTGAAGAAGCTTCCTGCGGAGAATGCCCTTCTTGCGGGTTTCGCTGTCCTTTCGCTCGCGGCTCTTGCAATCGCGCATACCGAAAGCCCTTTCATCATCCTTATAGCCAATGTATTCGCAGGCCTTGGCAATCTCACGATAAACGGAAGGCTCATGGCAACGATCGTCGAGAGCGTGCCTGAGGAGAAGAGATCGACAGCTATGGGCTTCTTCCAGGCTGTATATGGCATAGGGATGTCGCTTGGCCCTGTGCTTTTCGGACTCTGGGTCTCAGGCTATGGCTATCAGATATCGTATACGATCGTTGCTGTCATGATGGCTGTCTCAGCAGCCCTTGCATACATTCTCACAAAGGCTGCTGGGAAAAGGCGTTCATCTGGTCTTTCTTAATACGACGCACTCATATGGAAGGAGAGTGGTTATCCCCCTGCTGTAGTCCTTGCTGTAGACAGAGAGCACTGCTTCGTAGCCATCTGTATCAAATGAGAAGGCATTCTCCTTGCCGGAGAAGTTGCTGATGACCACGTATTCCTCATCGCCAAGCGTTCTCCTGAAGCAGAACGAGGTCTCTGACTCTATATCAATGAAGCTGAAGTCCCCGCGCCTGAGGGCTTTCGATGATGCCCTGAGCCTCAGAAGGGCCTTGTAGTAAGAGAGGATCGAGTCGGGGTCCTTCTCCTCCTCTTCCAC
>JAXFQZ010000041.1:0-19272 GCA_034178685.1 Candidatus Ornithospirochaeta sp.
GAAGCGATACCTTTCAGCGGCAGCAGGTAGTTCATCATCGAGAACATCCCTTTCTTCAAGTCACAAACCCCGGGGCTCTGCCCCGTGGGTAGTTGATCGAATATGACTTGGGATTGATTCTGAATTCATCCTTGAACGCCCTCTGGAAGCCATCGACTGATCCGAAGCCTGCATCGAAGGATGCCTCTGTCACCGATAAACCGCTGTCCCTGAGCCTCAGTGCGGCCCTGCTGAGCCTCATGGACCTGATGTATCTTACAACAGTGTATCCTGTATGCTGGCTGAATAGCCTATGCGCATGCCAAGGGGAGTAGAAGGAGACCCTTGAAAGGTCCGCAAGGGTTATCTCATCATCCAGATGCATCGCTATATAGTCCTGCATCCTCTGGACCGCAAGGATCTCTCTGTCCATCCTGTTCCTCCTTGGCTGAATGCTAAGCCATATTGCCAGGATATTCTCGACTTTCCTTGCTCAATGATAAAGCCTCCCGGAGGAGGCTCATGTCATAGAAGGCTTCTGAGATCGTCAAGCGCTTTCCCGTCGATTCTTTCCCAGGTGAAGTCGGCATCCTTTCTTCCGAAGTGGCCTTCAGCCGCTGCCTTGATGAACTGCGGCTTCCTGAGCTCGAAGCGTTCGATCATCTTTCCTGGTCTCAGGTCATAGTGCTCCTTGATCCATGCAAGGAGGCGCTCGTCGGAGATCCTGCCTGTCCCGTAGGTCTCGACAAGGATCGATACCGGCTCTGCGACTCCGATTGCGTAGGCTGCCTGAAGCTCGCATTCCGATGCCGCTCCCGCCCTCACGATCGTCTTCGCTATGTTCCTCAGGGCATATGCTGCGGTCCTGTCGACCTTCGTTGCATCCTTTCCTGAGAATGCTCCGCCGCCATGGTGCGCATAGCCTCCGTAGGTGTCCACTATGATCTTCCTTCCTGTGAGGCCTGTGTCAGCAGCAGGTCCGCCAAGGACGAATCTTCCTGTAGGGTTTATAAGGAACCTGGTATCGCTGTCGATCAGCTCCTCTGGGAGAAGGGGAAGGATCAGGTCCTTCTTTATAATGTGCCTGAGGTCCTCGATCGATATATCAGGATCATGCTGCGTCGATAGTACGACAGTGTCTATCCTCACAGCCTTCCTTCCATCGTACTCTATAGTCACCTGGCTCTTTCCATCTGGGCGCAGGAACGGAAGCCTTCCTTCCTCACGTGCCCTTGTAAGACCCATCGAGAGCTTTCTTGCAAGGTTCAGGGCAAGAGGCATCTCCTCCTCTCCCTCGCTTGTCGCATATCCGAACATCATTCCCTGGTCGCCAGCGCCGATCGAGGAAGGGTCGAGGTACGATGAATCGACTCCCATCGCGATGTCAGGGGACTGCTTATGCAGAGAGCAGGTTATCTCCGCATTGTCATCGAAGCCGTACTCAGGCTTCGTGTATCCGATTGAACGGATGATTTTCCTTGCCGTCGAAATGTAATCGACATTGGCATTTGTCGTGATCTCGCCCATGATATGGACTCTTCCAGGCTCTGCGATTACCTCGCAGGCTGAGCGAGAGAGAGGATCTTCTGACAGCAATTGGTCGAGTATTCCATCCGCGATCTGGTCACAGACTTTGTCAGGGTGGCCCTTAGTCACGGATTCGGATGAAAAGAATCTTCTCATTGTGTTCTCCTTTATGGTTTTTCTAAGCGCTAAAGCGCCTGTTTATCTGAAATTAAGAAGGGATCGCTCCGATAGCATAATCAAACGGCTCCTGAATGCAAATAGGAAATCGGAAGGATTCTGCATTTCCTCTGAGGAAAGCCATCTTTCAATAGCCGCAAGGAACGTATCCGATGCGAAGATAAGGAAATCGGTCTTGCTTCTCTCCACATTGAATATATCCCTGAGGTACTTCATCAGCACAGGCTCCATCACAAGCCTGAAGTGGTCCTTGACATGGCTGGTGGAGGAAGAGGTCAGGATCGCCCTATAGAGATCCCTCTCGGAGTAGAGGTACTTGCATAGCATCGCAACGACATCCCAGCCCTGCTCCTCCTCAGGAGTTGATTCGAGGTACTCCCTGAATTCATTGTCGAGGATCCAGTTCACAAGCTCGTCCTTGTTCTGGAAGTGGTAGTAGAAGCTCTTGCGGTTCAGCGAGCACCCATCGGTTATCATCTCCACCGATATCTTCTCGTATGGGGTTGACCGCATCAGCTTCTTGATCGACTGGGAAAGGGCCTTTCTTGTAACGGAGCCTCTTGCCATCTCACTTCTTCCTGACTATCTCGATCCAGTAGCCATCGGGATCGGTGATGAAGTAGATTCCCATCTTCTCGTTGACGTACTTGATGCATCCCATCTCCTCGTGCTTCTTCCTTGTCGCTTCCATGTCATCGGTAGCCACTGCAAGGTGGAACTCCTCATCCCCGAGGTCATAGGAGGGCTTTTCGAAATCCCTGAGCCAGGTGAGCTCCAGCTCGAAGCCGGTGCTGCCATCGGTGAGGTAGGAGAGGATGAAGGATCCATCCTCAGCTGTCTTCCTTCTCTTCTCGGTGAAGCCAAGTGCTTCCTTGTAGAATGCAAGCGACTTCTCCAGGTCGACGACATTGAAGTTGAAATGGGCGAATGTCATATTCATATTTCCATTGTTTCCTTTCTTATATCCATAAGCCTGCTGCCGAAAACAGAGGCCGCTTCGTCTATTATCTCATATTTGCCCCACATGTGCATAGGAACAAGAAGCCCGGGATTGCATATATCGGAGCAGATGAGAAGCGAATCCATGCTGTGCTTCCCGAGCCTAGGGTCATATGGCACGAATGCTATATCCACAGTGCCGATGGATGAGAGTATCTGCCTGTACATCCTGACGTTCTCAAGGTCCTCCTCGTCCTCATCCCAGTTCCAGGCTGCGTTGTCTCCCATGAAGAGGACCCTCCTGCTCTCTATTTCCAGGAGGAATGAGACTCCCTGATCTGTGGAGCCGAATACGGAAAGAGGTCCAAGCCGGTCTCCGGGATGCACGATGATGGCCTTGTCCCTTGCTCTATCGGGAACCGATCCCTCTATATCGTATGACAGTATGTATCTCTCTGCATCCAATGAGAATACAGCCTTGTTGAAATGATCGCTATGAGCGTGGGACGAGAAGACATACAGATTGCCGCTGCGTTCGATGCCTCCCTTCCCCACCCAGTCGAAGAGGAGCGTGCTGTCCCCTGTTTCTATAGCGAATGAGCTATGGTCTATGTATCTTATTACCATACAAGCATTCTTTCAGATGGATGGGACAGGGTCAAGATTTCATGCAATTCGATTGAATTTAAATGTGCAGATGATTATCATTTCCCTATGCTTACATTAGATACAGTATACCAGGCCGCCTTCGTTCTCAAGCAGGTGGCTAGATGCACGGACCTGATCCGCGCTCCTAAGATGTTCCCGAATGACCAGGTCTACCTAAAGACCGAGAACCTTCAGGTTACAGGCTCCTTCAAGGTGAGGGGCGCCTATTATAAGATATCCAAGCTCACTGAGGAGCAGAAGGCAAAGGGCGTTATCGCATGCTCTGCCGGAAACCATGCCCAGGGAGTTGCCCTTGCGGCTTCAAGGCAGGGCATCGATTCCCTCATATGCATTCCGGAGGGAGCTCCGATTTCGAAGGTTGAGGCCACAAGGGCCTATGGAGCGAAGGTGGAGCTCGTGAAGGGCGTCTATGACGATGCGTATACAAGGGCGCATGAGATCGCCGATGAAACCGGACGCACGATGATCCATCCCTTCGATGACGAGGATGTGATTGCAGGACAGGGCACGATCGGACTTGAGATCCTCCAGCAGCTTCCCGATGTCGATATGGTGATAGTCCCGGTCGGAGGGGGCGGGCTGATCTCTGGAGTCGCATTCACTCTTAAGAAGCTCAAGCCATCCATCGAGGTTGTTGGCGTCCAGTCCTCAGGAGCCGCTAGCATGCTCAACGCCATCGAGCACAATAGGATCGAGTCGCTTCCAGGCGTTTCGACCATTGCAGACGGAATTGCAGTGAAGTGCCCTGGCGAGCATACATTCGACTATGTCAGCAGGTACGTCGATAGGATCGTGACTGTCACAGACGATGAGGTTGCTGTAGCGATACTCAACCTGATGGAGAACCAGAAGCTCGTATCGGAAGGCGCAGGAGCCGTTCCTGTCGCAGCAGCGCTCTCTGGCAAGGTCGATATAAAGGGAAAGAAGGTCGTATGCCTCGTATCGGGCGGAAACATCGATGTCACCATCCTCTCCAGGGTGATCAACAGGGCGCTTCTCAAGGAGGGCAGGATCGCCGATGTCACGATCGAGCTCATGGATAAGCCAGGCCAGCTCATGGAGGTCGCATCGATCATAGCCAGGCACGGCGCTAACGTCGTAGGTGTCTTCCACGATAAGTCAGGAAACGAATCGGATATCAAGAGCTGCACGCTCAGGGTCAGCATGGAGACAAGGGACCACCAGCATGTCCTGGAGATCCGCAAGGCTCTTCTGGATGCAGGCTATGTCTTCCTTGACAAGGAGAACAGGTGAAGCGCTGTTTCTTCTTCGATATAGACGGGACATTGCTCCCATTCGGACAGGGACTCCCTGAGAGCGCGCGAAGAGCGCTTATGATGGCTCATGAAGAGGGCCATATGCTCTTTATTGCGACTGGAAGAAGCATGGCAGAGGTCGATCTCTCCATCTTCAACGGTGTCCCGTTCGATGGCGGCGTTTTCTCAGCAGGCGCTGTTGTCTCATGCCATGGCAGTGTGATTCACTCTGAAAGCCTTCCTGAGAGCGACAAGAGCTTCCTGATCGATTATTTCTCATCCCAACCATCCATGCATGTGCTTTACCAGACAGAGAAGGGGACGCTCGGAAACAGCAGGGCCTTTGCTGTCTTCCATGAGTGCATGGAGAGGTACGTGGGCGCTATGCTGAGGATCTCGAGCCACTTCGTGACGGAGGGCCGGATCGAGGATCCCATCCTTAAGCTCCTCTTCATGTGCACGGATAGGGATGTCTGGAGAGTCAGGAAGGACCTCGGGGAGCGCTTCGATATCGTGGATAACACGGTAGGAGTGCCTCAGGATATAATGGGCGAGCTCATGGGAAAGGGCATTACCAAGGCAGCAGGCATAAGGCGGATGATGGATTATCTGGGGATGGATATAAAGTGCTCCGTTGCCGTAGGGGACGGCGCGAATGATGTCGAGATGATCAGGGAAGCAGGCTTCGGTATCGCGATGGGCAATGCCGCTGAATGCCTTAAGGCTGAGGCTGATTACATCACTGGCAATGTCGAACAGAATGGGCTTGAGAATGCAATAAGATACATTCTGTCTGAAAAATGTTGAAAATCATCGATCTAGAACATATCATGTGACTCAAAAGGGAATCACATGGGAGATAGAGTACGCCTGAAGGCAGAATACAGAAGCTCAATAAGGTCCAAGACACTGATCAGGAACGCTCTTGTATCGCTGATGCAGGAGAAGCCGTTCGAGAAGATATCCATTACGGATGTCGTCAAGCGTGCTGATATCAACAGAGGCACCTTCTATGCCCATTACAGGGATACGAAGGAAGTCCTGGAGAAGATGAGGGACGAGGCTCTGGAGAAGCTGCAGGCAGCATTCAGCAGATTCACTCCTGATTCCGTGATCTGCAACCCCAGGCAGCTCTTCGATGCAATCTCGGACTTCGTCAGGGAGGATCTTGAGTTCTACAGGATGGTCCTTTCCATCGATGGCGTGCTGAACATGGTGATAGAGGAGAAGAACAAGGCAATCGAATACCTGATGAGCTCCTCTGTTATCTCATCGCTGAGGAGCGAGCACAGAAGGCTTGCGCTCAGCATGGTATCGTTCTGCGTATCGGGTACGATCGATACTTACTACGATGCGGTAATGGGAAGCATCCCCCTTGCGCTGAGCGAGGTGTCACCGTTCCTTACGGATATGGTCGCAAGGCTCGTAGCGCCTTACATCGCTTCCGTCAGCACCAGCAGCAGAGCCTGCAGAGAATCATAGTCAGGCAGAAGGTCCCGAGTCCGCCGGAGCTTCGCCTGTAGCTGCCTGTGTACTCCTGGTACATGTTCCTGCTTCCATCCATCTGGTTCCTGAGATTGATGTATGCTATGTTCCCAGGCTCCTTCGATAGAGCAGCGTCAATATCCTGCCTTGCTCCCATGCTGTCGCCTGTGTAGTACCGGGCAATGGACGAGAGGTAATACCATCTTCCGTTCCTGGATGAAGGAGGAACGGATCCCAGCGCATTGAGAGCCTCCCTGAAGCGGCGTGCGTTTATGTAGTTCGCTGCTGCCTGCATCTCGATAGGCTCCTCATCGCGCTGTCCCTGATCCTGGTAGGAAGAATAGCCATAGCCCCCTGAAGCCTGCTCCTTCCTGTTCATGATCATGTCGTATGCGGCATTGATCTCCTGCATCTTCTTCGCAGCCGCAGGGTCGTTTCCTGTGACATCGGGGTGGTATTTCTTAGCAAGCGACTTGTATGCTTTCTTGACTTCTTCCTCGGATGCGCCTCTCTGGAGGCCGAGGACGGAGTATGGGTCGTTCATTCTTCCTTTCCTTTGAATCCTGTCCAGATTCCACTGTACAGTATGTTCCTCAGAAGCGATACATGCTGATCCAGGGGAAGGCGCTCGAATGCAGATGATGCTGTAGATGCGGCATCGATGAGCATCTCCTCGATCCTCTTGTCATCAAGGCTCCCTGAAAGGGGATTGTACAGTCCCTTCTTCCTGTCCTTCTTCCTGTCCCTGTATGCATCCATGAGGTAGATGAATCTTCCTAGCCCGCATCCGATTGCGCCTAGATCGTCCCTGAAGAAGGACTTCTCGTCAGGGATGAATACCTCTGATAGGATGCGCCCGAATGCAAGGGCCATTGCCTCTGGGTCGCTATCGTTTGCGCTCTCCCTTTCCGAGAGTGCCTTCAGGCCATTCCTCAGTGCCTCTGACTGCCTTGGGTACCTGCTTTCGATAGCAGGCATGATGGGAGAGATCTTCTTTTCCCTCTTCTCTCCCTTTCCCTCATCGTGGATATCATCCAGGAGGGAGTAGTAGGAGAGGAGCATCTGCATGTCAGCGGCGTATCCAGTCATATCGGTGAAGATGTAATCATGATCCTTCAGTGGCCTGATCGGGCATCTTTCCCTTCCCTTTGTCTCTTCCTTGTCCATCAGGTCCGAAAGAAGAAGCTCAAGGAATACCATATCGAAGCTCAGCGAGAGCCTTCCCTGCTTTCCGTATCTCTCGTTAAGGACATGGCAAAGCCCGCAGTAGTGCGCCCTGTACTTTGCCTTCTCCTCATCCGTCATGTCCTTTCTGCTTGGAATCACATTGCCGAACATATCATGTCCTCTTTATGAACTTCTCGCCGCATGAAGGGCATGTGATCCTTATCTTGCCCCTTCCCCTAGGGACCCTGCACTCCCTGTGGCACTTAGGACATCTGAAGAAGCAGTGCGTCTTCTCCTCCTCCCTGCGCCTCTCCGCTGCCTTCCTTCTCTCTTCCTTCCTCCTTGCCTTCTCAGGATCCTCCTTCAGGAATGAGAAGAAAGATAGGAATGCCTCATTCTCGTTCCTCCTTTTCCCGACGTTGGTGCTGAGCATCCTGAATAGCGCAATGCCTGCAAGCGCCAGGGCTATTGCATTGAAGACGAGCATGACGCTCCTGTTTGTGAATACCGGATTGAGTATAGCTATCAGGAGAGCGATAGCCACAAGGAACACGGATAGCTGATCCGATCCGTTACGGCCATTGAAGAATGGGCTGCGATTGCTGTTCATTCCTTAAATATCGGAAAAAACCACAGCAAGGTCAATTTGTTTTTCCTTTGATTGGAAATATAATCGTGGGCATGAGGATTCTTGCACACCGCGGCTGGAGCGGGAAATATCCAGAGAATACCATGCTTGCATTCAGGAAGGCCCATGAGATAGGAGCCGATGGGATCGAGCTGGATGTACACCTCTCGAAGGACGGTGAGGTGATGATCATACACGATGAGAGCCTTTCAAGGACAGCCGGGATCGGCTGCCTTGTCTCGGAGAAGACACGATCCCAGCTTGAGGCGATAAGCGCAGGCAGGACCAAGGATGATGAGTATGGCTTTACGCCCATTCCATCCCTTGATGAATACCTTTCGTTCGCATCATCTACAGGCATGGTGACGAATATCGAGCTCAAGACAGCGCCTCACTACTATCCGGGGATCGAGGAAAAGACCCTCGAGCTAGTAATGAGGCATGGCTGCGAAGATAGGGTGATCTTCTCCTCGTTCAACTGGCTCTCTATCATCAAGATGAAGAGGCTTGCTCCCGGGATACCCTGCGGGCTTTTGATAGACAGCCCCGCTGTCGATAACATCGGATACCAGATTCATGACATCGGGATAGAGTACTACCATCCCTCATTAAGGCTTCTTGATGATGCGAGAGTACAGGAGTGCCATTCAAGCGGCACGGGCATAAATGCCTGGACCGTCAATGATGAGGAAGGCATCGATAGGTGCATCTCATGGGACCTTTCCTCTGTGATCACCAATAATCCAGACCTTGCTATCACTCTGCGCTCTCGTCGCACCATCTCGAGATGAAGATCGATGCAGAGCGGTTCATCTCCTTCATGAAGTCAGAGGAATACTTCCTGTTGTAGTAGTAATCGGCAACAGTCCCGGTGTTATCGTATGGCAGGATCTTCCTCTCCTCCAGTTCGTCATGAAGGGCCTTGTATGTCCTCTCGTAGCCCTCGAGGTCCTGATGCCTGTAGCCGTTCTCCATGAATATGAACTCAGGCTCAGGGCGGGTTGTCATCCTGTCCCTTCTTTCGTACTTCTTATAGCCGAAGATCACCATGGCAGCAGGGCATGCGTACTTCGGAAGGTCAAGAAGCTCCCTTAGCATCTCGTAGTTCTCGATCACATCCCCGATGTAGCAGCTGCTCATTCCCAGCGCCTCGATCGCAATCACTGCATTCTGCGCTGCGATCACTGCATCCTGCATTGCAAGGTGGAAGTCCCCGATTCCGGGCTTCCTCATCGCGATGCCTGACTTTTTATCGCTTCCCGAGTATTCCATGAACTCCGTCCACCTCTGCATGTCTGCAAGGAATACCCATACTCCGGGAGCGCGTGAGATCATGCTCTGCTTGTCGCATATGTAAGCAAGCCTGTCCTTCTTCTCCTTATCCGTGACCTCCACTACGGACCACATTACCATGTTGCCGCCTGTAGGGGCCCTCAGCGTCAGGCGCCTGAGCCTGTCTAGGACCTCAGGCTCTATTGGCCTTTCCTCGAATGCTCTGATAGAGCGCCTTTTCTCAATGAGTTCTATTGTGCTGTTATCCATATGGAAATAGCATATTGGATTGGTTATTCATTGGCAAGGATGAAGTTCCCATCCTCCCTTTTGGCACTGAAAAAGCAGTACAAAAAAGAATTATTGACATATTGAATACCTGTTGTACAATCATTGTATACAATAGGCATACCTAAGATTCCCTTGTAATGCATAAAAGAAGGAGTGGACATGAAGATTGCTGATATGAAGGTGAGCGCATATGTTGCGAAGCATAGTGCTCCGATCTCGAATGGGAAGTATACATACGCAACTACCCAGATCGTAATCTGCCATCTGATTACCGATGAAGGGATAGATGGGTTTGGCATAGTCCATGATAATATCCCCGTCATCGTTGATACCCTCAATTCCATGAAGGAAAGGATAATAGGACAGGATCCCTTCAACTATGAGAGGATCTGGGATAGCTTGTATCTTCCAAAGGTCTACGGCAGAAAGGGCTTTGAGACTAGAGCCCTCAGCGCAATCGATATTGCCCTTTGGGACATCATGGGAAAGGTAGCAGGAAGACCCATACAGCAGCTTCTGGGTGGATATAGCCAGTCTATTCCTGCATACATGGCAGGAGGCTACTATGCGCCAGGAAAGGGCTTGAAGGAGCTTCAGGAAGAGGTGCTGGTAAATGTCAGGAAGGGTGCAAAGGCTATCAAGATGAAGATTGGCGGTGTATCTATTTCCGAGGATGTTGAAAGAATCGATGCTGTTCGCGATGCCATTGGAAAGGATGTACTTCTGCTGGTGGATGCCAATAATGCATACAACAGGATAGATGCCCTGAAGATGGGAAGAGAGCTCGATAAGAGGGATATCTACTGGTTTGAGGAACCTCTTTCCCCAGATGATATAGAAGGCTGTTCCGAGCTATGCAGGAAGCTGGATACTCCTATTGCAATCGGTGAGAATGAATATACAAGATGGGGATTCAAGCAGCTGATCGATGCCCATGCTGCACAGGTGCTCAATGCCGATGCCTGTGTCCTAGGAGGGATTACAGAATGGAAGAAGGTTGCCGATTATGCTTCTGCCTCCCACATCCTCATGGCCCCTCATGGAGATCAGGAAATACATGTCCATCTTGTCTCTGCTGTTCCTAATGGATTGATTGCAGAATACTACGATACGAATCTCAACGAGCTGCTGGATGTTGCCTATAGCGAGCACATGGTGCTTGATGAACGGGGACATATCCAAGCACCAATGAAGCCCGGCTTGGGAGTCGATATCCAGCTTGACAAGCTGGAGAAATTCAGGGTCTACCCGGCTAGATAGGTATTTGATGGCTTTGCCGTCCATATATAAAAAGGAGATTAGAAGAATATGAAGAAAGCATTATCAGTCATTCTGATCGCGCTTATTCTCGTGAGCGCAGTTTTCGCAAACGGACAGAAAGAAACAACTGCTCCTGCAGCTGAGGACAAGCCTCTTTCAGGAACCTTGAAGATCTGGTCACCTCTTAGCCAGACTCCAAGAGCCGCTGCCCTTGAGCAGCTTGGAAAGGATTTCGAGGCTGCAAACCCAGGAGTAAAGGTTGAGATAACAGTAATGCCTTGGTCAGGCATCCAGGATAAGATCCTCGCAGCTATCATGGCAGGAAATGCCCCTGATATCGCAATTGTAGGACAGGGACATCCTCAGGTTCTTGCCAATGGCCTCCAGCCTATGACGGATCTCGTAGAGTATGTTGGTGGAGAGGATGCATTCCTCGGTACTTCTCTCCTCCTTGGATCGGCAGAGGACGGAGTATGCTATTCCATGCCTCTCTATGTCACCCCTGTCGTTGCTTATTATCGCCAGAGCTGGCTCGATCAGGCAGGAATCACAAAGCTTCCTGAGACCTGGGAAGAGTATTACCAGATGTGTAAGGCGGTGACGGATCCTGCAAATAACAGATATGGATTCGGAGTGCCATTCGGCGATCAGCATGGAACAAAGACAGTCTGGAACTTCCTGCTTGCAAATAACGTAGAGCTTGCTGCAAAGGATGAAAAAGGAAATTGGTACATCACAGATGATGCAGATACAAAGGCTAGGATGGTCGAAGTATATGAGTTCCTTTACAAGCTTGTACGCGATTGCTCTCCAAAGGGAATCGGTTCCTACACCCAGACAAATGTCCGCGAGCTCGTCTCCAACGGTACCATCATGTCCAGAATCGATACTCCAGAGATCTATAATACTGTAGCAAAGATGGATAAGGAGCATATGGATGATGTAAAGTACATCAAGGTTCCTGGAAATGCAGCAGAGCGCTATTACATGGGTTGGGTAGGTTGGACAATCCCGGATAACGCTGCAAACAAGGATGCAGCGAATGCATTCCTTAGGTTCTGCTACAGTGAAGATAGGCTCGTTCCATTCTACAACAGCTATCCGCATGCAATGTTCCCTGCAGTGAAATCCCTTTTTGAGAATTCCACATATAGGGCAAACCTCCCTGAAGAGCTTCAGCCGATCCCAGATCTCGCAGTTGAGGTCCTCGATAAGTCTGCAGCTATCACAATGGCTAATGGCCCATTCCCAGCAGCAGGTTCTGTTGAGCAGTCGACAATCCTGGGAGATGGCGTTATGAGAATGATCAATGATGGCATCTCAGCTGAGCAGGCAGTGGATGAAGTCATCGCAAAGCTGAAGTCACTTCTCTGATAAGAACAATTCATTAAAGGGAACCCGAATGAAGAAGCAGAAGATTAATTCCGGTAAACACGATCTAGAGCGTAGGATGAGCTTGCAAGGCACTTTGCTGTATCTGCCAGCAATCATAATTATCTTCCTGGTTATCTTCTATCCGCTATGCTATGCGGTTAGAATGAGCCTTACAAACTATAGGCCTACGGTAAAGGTCGTGAAGTTCATCGGCCTGTCGAACTATGCATTGATATTGAAGGATGTGCATTTCTGGCAGGCTATGGGAAGGTCTCTGCTCTTCACGATAGGTTCCCTTATTCCCCAGATCGTGCTAGGTCTTGCTATGGCATCCCTTCTGAATCATCCTCTTCTGAAGTGCAAGATGCTTTTCAGGGGATTGGCAATCTCGCCTTGGCTGGTGCCGACGGTTGCTGTAGCAATGATCTTCAAATGGATGTTCAATGATCTTTATGGAATCATCAACTACATGCTGGTGGGCATCCATGCGATTCCTGAAACGAAGGCATGGATGAGCGATGGAGCCTGGGCTATGGTGATCCTCATCCTGGCCAATGTCTGGAGAGGCACTCCTTTGATGATTACCATGTTCCTAGCAGGAATGCAGGGAATCTCTGCCGATTTATATGAAGCAGCAGAGGTGGATGGAGCCAATGCTTGGCAGAGGTTCCATAAGATAACGCTTCCTCTTCTCGTCCCGATCATCATGGTCAATGGAGTGCTTCGATTCATCTGGACCTTCAATTTCTACGATCTTCCATGGGTAATGACCGGTGGAGGTCCTGCAGAAGCAACACAGACAACGCCAATCTATGCGTATAGGAGGGCATTCAGCTCCTATCGCCTTGGCGAGGGTTCTGCTATTACAGTCATCCTGTTCATCGTACTCCTGATTTTTGCTCTTATCTACTTCAAGGCGAAGAAGTATCAGGATCGTATCCTCAAGTAAAAAAGGAGAGAAATCATGACTAGACAACAGCGTCTTCGCAGAAAGACTATATTCATAAACGTCCTGGCAATCATATGCCTTGTTCCTGTTCTATTCCCTATCTATTGGCTGACTGTCTCTGCATTGCAGTCGCCAAAGAATATAATATCGATTCCTCCGAAGCTATTCCCGACGGATTTCTCGCTGTACTTCCTCAGGAATGTCTTCAGCGAGTTCGGAGTAGGGAGATATCTCTTCAACAGCGTCTGGATCAGCATCACTGCAACAGCAGCAACGCTTGCGGTAGCATGCTTTGCAGCCTTCAGCTATACGCTCTATAAATACAGGTGCAAGGAAATCTTCTCAAAGCTGGTTCTCTTTGTGCACATGTTTCCCCAGATCCTGATTGTAATCCCAATCTATCTGCTTATGAGCAAAATGCACCTGATCAATACCTATTGGGGTCTGATCCTATGCTATATAGCATTCGAGATGCCTATTTGCGTCTGGACCATGCAATCCTACTTCGAGACCATCCCCAAGGATCTTGTCGATGCTGCGGAGATCGATGGACTGCCTAGGATAAAGACCCTTTGGCATGTGTTCCTTCCTGTTGCCCTTCCAGGCCTTGCAGCTGCTGGCGTAATGACATTCATTGGCATATGGAACAACTTCCTGCTGGCAAATACCATCCTCATTGATTCAGGAAAGAAGACGTTGCCAGTTGTTATTGCCGACTTTGCAGGCAGGGATAACATGATGCAGGGCGATATCCTGGCAGCTTCCCTTGTAGTATGCGTTCCTTCCTTCTTCTTTGCTCTCTTTGCCCAGAAGTATCTTGTGGGTGGCCTTACAAACGGTGCTGTAAAGCAGTAGGGGGTGATTCCATGAAGATCACGGATATCAAAGTAAGGCTTATCGATATCTTCATGTTTGTCGAAGTCTATACAGATGAAGGCATAGTGGGTCTTGGGGAATCGGGAACCTGGGCATTCCTTGAAGCCTCTGCACAGTGTGTCGAGACAATGAAGAGGTACCTGATAGGGAAGGATCCTCTATTAAGGGAGCATCATTGGCAGTATATGTATCGCTGCCATCATTTCAGAGGGGCTGCGATAATGGGGGCACTCTCGGCAATCGATATTGCCCTCTGGGATATCGCAGGAAAATACTATGGAGTGCCTTGCTATCAGCTGATGGGCGGAAAGACAAGGGATAAAGCCCGCGTCTATTACCATGTCTTCGGCAAGACCAGAAGCGAATTGGTCGAAGGATGCATAAAGGCAAAGGAGCAGGGTTTTACAGCCATAGGGCACCTTACCCCATTCGAGGATTTCCGCTTGGATGACAGATTCGACAAGACGTATGCACAGCGCATCGATGATGGGATCGAGAGCGTAAGGCAGTACAGGGAAGCAGTGGGAAATGAAGTGGACCTATGCATTGAGATACATCGTCAGCTTACCGTCCATGAGGCAATTGCCCTAGGAAAGGGAATCGAGAAGTATCGTCCTATGTTCTATGAGGATCCTGTAAAGCCTGATCAGTTCGATGAGATGGCTGAGGTTGCAGATAAAGTGGATATTCCTATTGCAACAGGAGAGAGAATCCATACGATACAGGAATTCGCTATGCTGCTGACTCGCAAGGCGTGCAGGTACATCAGACCCGATGTTTGCATGTGCGGGGGCCTTACCAGTGCAAAGAAGATATCAGCGCTTGCAGAAGGCTTTGGGGTAGAGGTCATTCCCCATAATCCTCTTAGCCCTGTCAGCACAGCTGCTTGCATACAGCTAGCGGCATGCATACCTAATTTCGCAATCCAGGAGTTTCCATTGGGAGAGGCAGAGCCTCCAAAGAGCAGGATAGTCAAGAGCTCGATAAAGCTTGAGAATGGCTATCTGATCATTCCTGATGCTCCTGGAATCGGTGTCGAGCTTAATCCCGATGCGGAAAAGGAGTTTCCTTATAGACCGAGGGAATTCCAGACAAGACTTAGAAACGATGGTTCTGTTTTCGATCAATGAAGAGGGAGAAGATAATGAGGGAACTCGCAAAGACCTATAATGAAGCCAGGGAGGATATCTTCGTTCGAGAAGGAAGGAAGTACCCTGGAAAAGCTCTTGTGGATATGGAATTGAGGCCTGGCTACAACGAAGCCAAGGAGAAGAAGATCTGGGATATGCTTGCAATAAATGAGGCGCATCTCATTATGCTTGTTGAGCAGGGCATCGTCTCGAAGGAAGACGGCCGGATCCTCTTCGAATGCATAGAGAATATGGATTACAGGAAGTACGAGAGCTACGAGTATTCTGGCAAGTTCGAGGATCTGTTCTTTGAAATCGAGAATGAGCAGATAAGCCTTACCAACGGCCTTGCTGGAAACATACATCTTGCAAGAAGCAGGAATGATATGTGCCTTTGCCTGGACCACATGGTCTTCAGGAGGGAGCTGCTTAAGCTGATTGAGCTCCTTGTGGAGATGCAGAACACCGTAAAGCTGTTTGCCCAGGAGCATAAGGATACGCTGTATGTTGCATATACCCATGCCCAGCATGCACAGCCATCGGTCCTTGGCCATTACTATCTGGGGCTATTCGATGTCCTCAATAGGGATATAGAGCGTTTGCAGCATGCTTATAAGCAGATCAATGGCTCTGTAATGGGCGCTGCGGCCATTACAACAACAGGCTTCCCGATCAATAGGCAAAGGGTAGCCGAGCTGCTTGGCTTCGATTACGTGATAGAGAATAGCTTTGATGCGATTGGCAATATCGATTTCATGACCGAGACAGCCTCTGCTCTTGGCCTTGCTGCCTTGAACCTTGGCAGGGTTATCACCGATATGGTTACATGGGCAACTGAGGGCATGGATATGATAATCCTTGCAGATGGATATATCTCTACTTCCTCGATCATGCCTCAGAAGAGAAATCCAATTGCTCTTGAGCACCTGAGATCATCGCTATCGATGGTTAAGGGATTGGCTGATGCAATCCATTCCTCCTATCTGAAATCCCCATATGGCGATATCTCCGATCATGAGGATATAACAGCAATACTCTCCCAGTGCATCAGCCTGCTTGAGACCAACTATAGGACATTCAATGCCGTAATGGGTACTCTGGATGTGAATGCAGGGCTTCTTAGGGAGAGAGCCTACGAAAGCTTTGCGGTTGTGACAGAGGTTGCCGATGAGATTGTCCGTGTATGCCACATTCCTTTCAGGAGCGCTCACCATGTTGTTGCGACCATGGTCAAGGAAGCTGGCAGGAAAGGCTACAACCTCAAGGACATGGAAGAGGACTTCTTCACTCCTATCTATAAGATGGTTACAGGTAAGGATTTCGATGGTGATTTCTCCTTGATTAGGAAAGCGATGGATCCCCAGGCCTTTGTTGATTCAAGGAATATCTATGGCGGATGTGGACCAAAGGCGATGGAGAATATGTTAATCAGCGCCGGAGAGAAACAGCAGAAGTCATTGGAATGGCTGAGAAATGCCCATGAAACTATCGATAAAGCTACCGCGAAAAGGAAAACTCTTATTGAGGAATTCCTGAAATAGGTGCAGACTCTTTGGAAGATAAGGAATAGGGATGGCAAAAGACAAGCTCAGCGATAGAGCCTATTATGGTATTCTTTCCCTCATACAGAGTGGTAAATACGCTGCAGGTGATTCCCTTCAGGAAAGCATGCTTGCTGAGGAGCTGCACATCAGCAGAACTCCTATCAGGGAAGCCTTGCAGCGACTTGAAGATGATATGGTTGTAACGATCAAGCCCCATCTGGGAGCCTTTGTATCCAGCATCGGGACAGATGATCTGATTAACCTCTATTCAGTCAGGGAAGTCATTGATTCCCTTATTGCCAGGACGCTTTGCAAGCCTTCGGTTCCTGCTGAGCCTTTCCTGAAGCTCAAGGAGGACTTCCTGAAGGCTATCGAGATAGAGGATCCGGTTGAGCAGAGGAGAGTGCTTGATATCGATGCTGCCAACTACTACTCTGTATTCTGTGAGTATTGCGATAACCCGATTGCCAATAAGATCTTCTTTTCCCTGAAGGCTAAGATTGATTCGCTTGGCAATGTAATGAAATCGATCATCTTCTTTCCCTTGATCAGCGCATATGAGCGTATAGAGGTGATCGATGCAATCCTTGCAAAGGATGGCGATAGGGCTGCCGATAAGGCAAAAGAGCATGTGACAAAGACACTGCAGAGAATACTGGAAGTACGGATCAAGCAGCATTGATGCTGTGTTGACACTCATCAAATTGGGAATTATTCTCAATTTTGTGAAATACAATACACCGGATAAGAAGCAGATAATAGAATACCTTGAGAAGAGTCCTGACGAGAGCTATACGCCAGAGAGGATCTCAGAGGAGCTGGGCATTTCCAGAAGCACAGTATACAGGATACTCTCTGATTTCACTGCCGATGGATCTGTCGCAAGGACGGTGGTCGGTAGGAAGGCAAGCTATAGGATACAGGGCAGAGGGTGCTCGGATCATATGCATATCAGGTGCGCGCTATGCGGGCACATAGAGCATCTGGATGAGAAATCGACCATCGCCATAGAGAATATCATATCGAGGGACTCGGGGTTCCGGGCACTTGCATCCTCAACGCTGACAGGTATATGCAGCAGGTGCAGGGAGGGAAGATGAGAGCTCTTGCCATATTGCTTTCCGTCCTATCCCTCTTCTCATGCACGAGGAGCGATAAGCCCTCTTCGGTCTCCATCGTAGCTGTCGATTTCCCATCATACGATGCGGCGCGTGCCCTATGCGGGGATTCCGTAACGCTCCTCCTTCCTCCGGGGACGGAGATCCATAGCTATGAGCCGACTCCTAAGGACATGATTGCCATAAGCAATGCAGATGCGATCATCCTCATAGGCGGCGAGTCCGAGGAGTGGGTTTACTCGATCCTCGGATCCATGGAAGGCGAGAAGAATGTCTTTGCCCTTATGGAGCATGTGGATACGCTTGATGAGGAGCTTAAGGAAGGAATGGAGGGCGAGGAAGAGGAAGATGCCGAGAAGGATGAGCATGTCTGGACAAGCCCTGTCAATGAGATGAGGATAATCTCATCGCTGTCCCTATTCCTCTCCCGGATCATGCCGGATGAGAAGGATGATATAGAAAGGCGTGCCGATGATTATATTTCCCAGCTTGCCGATATAGACCGTGAGATAAGGTCTGTTGTCTCCTCATCCCGCCTCGATACGCTTATCTTCGCATCGCGCTTTCCTTTCAGGTACTTCACAGAGGAATACGGCCTTGATTATTATGCTGCATTCCCAGGCTGCGCAGAGGAGACTGAGCCGAGCGCAAGAACAATTGCGTTCCTTATAGACAAGGCAAGGGAGCTTGGTGTGAATTACATACTCAGGACAGAGTTCTCATCGTCCGCCATTCCTTCGCTCATTGCATCTGAAGCAGGCTGCTCCGTGCTTGAATTCCATTCAGTGCATAATCTTGCATCCGATGACTTCATGAAGGGAGAGACTTACGTGACTCTGATGAGGAGGAACATAGATGTTCTTAGGGAGGCCCTGAAGTGACTCTGATGAAAGGAAGGAATCTGGTTCTGGGCTATGAGGACCAGGTTGTTGTAAGCGATCTCAGCTTCGAGGTCGAGAGCGGCGATTACATATGCATAGTAGGCGAGAACGGTTCAGGCAAGAGCACTTTCGTGAAGACTGTTCTTTCGCTTGTCGAGCCTCTGAAGGGAAGGATCGAGTATCTCAATGGGCTGAGGAAGAACGAGATAGGATACCTGCCGCAGCAGTCCGCTATACAGCGAGACTTCCCGTGCTCCGTGATGGAAGTCGTCCTATCGGGGTGCCTTAACCGCCATAAAGGCATTTTCGGATACACGAAGGAAGAGAAGGAGAAGGCTGTCAGGACACTCGAAAGCCTGGAGATGGATGGCTTTGTTCGTTCATCGTACCAGGAGCTGTCTGGGGGGCAGCAGCAGAGAGTGCTTCTTTCCCGTGCTCTTATGGCCACTGAGAAGGTGCTTCTGCTCGATGAGCCTGTGACAGGGCTTGATCCCAGGACCTCTAGCGGATTCTACCGCCTTGTAGATAACCTCAATAGGGATGGACTGACGATAATGATGGTCACGCATGACATACATCCGGCTCTCAATGAGGCCGATTCGATACTGCATTTCTCCCATAACGGATGCTTCTTCGGAAGCAGGGATGAGTATTTCTCCTCCGATGTAGGCAGGAGATTCCTAGAGGAGGCTGGCCATCATGGGCATGATCGCTGAGATATTGTCGTATCCGTTCCTAGTCAGGGCGCTT
>JAXFQZ010000044.1:0-5187 GCA_034178685.1 Candidatus Ornithospirochaeta sp.
TCCAAGAAGAACGCCTGCTGTAGACCGCTTTGCCGATATACACCTTCAGAACTATCCAGGAACCGATGGAGCAATTGCACATGGAATTGCGAGGCTGCTTATAGAGAGGGACCTGATCGACCACGAATACATCGAAAAGCATGTGCATGGCTTCAGTCAATACAGCCAATACGTCTCATCCTTTACGCCTGAGAGGGTTGAAGAGCTTTCGGGAGTCCCTAAGGAGAAGCTCCTTCAAGCTGTAGATCTGATTGCATCAAGCATGCCGCTATCGATACCTGAGAGCGTATCTCCAATCGTACACCATAGAAACGGGGTACAGAACTACAGGGCTATCATGGCTCTGAGCGCAATCCTTGGATGCTATGACAGGAAAGGGGGCAATCTCCCCCGATACAATACCTTTTCCCATATGGGAGCTGGCTACGAGACTAGGGAGCATGAATTCATCCATGAAAGGGAAAAGGCGGATTTTCCTCCGGCTGTCGGAGCCTTGCGCTTCCCGGTATTCAAGAAGGTTGCAGGCTATGGGCAATGCCTTGACCTAGGCAGGCAGATACTTGAAGGGACTCCCTACCCAATAAAAGCCCTTGTTGCATTCGGTATGAACTATAGGATGTTCCCAGAGGATGGGAAGATGCTGGAGGCATTCAAGGAGCTTGATTTCTATGTCGATGCAGATCTCTTCTGGACAGAGTCGGCATATTATGCAGACCTAGTGCTACCGGCCTGCTCAGTTCTGGAGAGGAGCGAATTCAAGGCAGTCAGAGGCGGCAAGGGCTATTGGATAGAGCCTCTGATTGACCCATTGGGAGAATCGAAGTCTGATTATGAGATAATAAAAGGCATTGCGGATATCCTATGCTTGGATGATGAGCTGCTTAGATCCAGCTACGAGAAGTGCATAGATTATATGCTCTCCGATCATGGGATAACAGCTAATGATCTTAGGAAGGCAGCAAAGCCAATAACAATGCCAGGCTTTAAGCCCTACACACCAGGATCCTATACTGAGAGGGGATACAAAACCCCGACAGGCAAGTTCGAGCTTTTTTCGACAGTATTGGAGGAATATGGCTACGACCCTCTTCCAACATATCGTTCCAGCCTGGATGATGCAGACAGGAAGGAATACCCGATGATTCTCTTTACAGGCTCAAGCATCCCAAGCGCATACAATTCCAGGCTAAAGCATGTCGAGGCATTGAACAGGATCAGACCCGAGGCACAAGCCGATATCAGCGAAGAAGATGCTTTAGCAATGGGCATAGCCTATAACGATATGATCAAGGTATCTACGCCGCTATCCTCCATTGTCCTCAAGGCCAATCCATCAAGGATGATCAAGGCTGGAACAGTAAGCATATACCATGGGTACAAGGATGCAGACGTGAATAAGCTGATTGGAGCAGGGCACTTGGATCCCATCTCAGGCTTCTGCGGCTTCAAATCAGTCAGATGCAGGATCGAGCGGGCATAGGAGGCTTCATGAGCTATAGGATCAGATTCTCGAATAACGACTGTGTTGCTTGCAATGCATGCTATATGGCTTGCATAGATCAGAACGATATTGATTTCTCAAAGGGGGATGAGAGCTTCAGAAAGCCTCTTGAATATGAGAAAAGGTCGCTTGCCAATGCAGAGCATGGACTATGCAGGCACTGCAGCAATGCCAGGTGCATAGGAGCATGCCCAGTGGGATGCATATACAGGGATGAAGAAACAGGCTTTGCAGTTTATGATGATTCCAGATGCATCCGCTGTGGAAAATGCTCAGAGGCATGCCCTTTTGGCGCAATCCATTTCAGAGGAGATGGAAGGGTCGGGAAATGCGATGGCTGCAATGAGAGGGTAAGGAATGGACTAATGCCAGCTTGTGTGCAATGCTGCCCCACTTCATGCATCACGTTGGAGGAATGTAAATAGTGAATGGAATACTATTTGACCATAGGCTCAATCTCTGCGGCTTCAATCTCCCCTTGCATTTCGAGAACCTATACCAGATCCTCATAGTCCTAAGAGGGCATATCGTATACACAGTCGAGGAGAATAGTTATGACATGGCAGAAAGGAGCATAGTGGTTCTCAATACCATGGAAAACCATTTTCTTAAGGTATTGGAGTATCCCTATGAGCGGGTGATCATAAGGCTGGATCCCTCGTACTTCTTCGATGAGGTCAAGGCTCCGGAACTTATGGGTCTCTTCATCCAACGCTCAAAGGGCTTCAGGCATAAGCTGGATGTATCTGATGAGGCATGGGAAGTGATACATGAGTGTATTTCCTCCATCGAGAAGGAATACAACTCGCAGAAGAGCCTCTCAGAACTGATTGTAGGAGCTGAAATAAGGAAGCTCTTTGTCCACATCCATAGAGGAATGAAGATCGAGGATAACCTTCCTAGCAGCATCGTCTCAACAGTAGGAAGGGCTATGAACTATATGAATATGCACTTCAAGGAAAAGCTGAGGGTAGAAGAGATTGCCAATATTGCTATGGTCAGCAAGGATCATCTAAGCCATATATTCAGCAAGACTACCGGGAAGAGCATAAAGCAATACCTTATAGATCTTAGGATAAACCATGCAAAATTCCTCCTATCGGAAACAGAGAAAAGCATATCGGAAATCGCAGAGGATTGCGGCTATGAGGATATGAACTTCTTCTCAAGGCAGTTCAGGAACGAAGAGGAAATAAGCCCAAGTGAATTCAGGAAGATCATCCGGAATCAATTGCAATAAGGAAGAGTATGAAACACATTAAGTTCCATTACAGGAATATGGAGGAAGTGCTTGCAGAATGCAGGGATCTTGGCATTGAGCTGCCATTCTCCAAAAACACAGCAGCGCTTTCACAAAGCCTTGGATTTTATGGAATCACGATACCAAACCGGCTAGGCATAGCCCCTATGGAGGGTGCTGATTCCACTATTGAAGGGAAGCCCTCTGAATACACGGAGAGAAGATACGTCAACGAGGCTATAGGGGGAGCTGCTGTAATATGGTACGAAGCTATTTCCATTGTCGAGGAAGGAAGGTCCTCTGCAACCCAGCTTCTCATCAATGAGAAGAACCTCGACTCCTTCAAGAGGATGAATGACCACGTAAAGGAGGCAGGGCTGAAAGCCAATGGATTCGAACCAATACTGATCATGCAAGCAAACCACTCAGGTCGCTACTCAAATCCAGGCAATAGCCCCTCCCCTATGATTGCAGAAAGAAACAGCTGGCTGGAGAGCTTCAGGGCTGCGGATGACTCATGCATAGTCTCTGATGACTACCTAAAGCACATGGAAGAGGAATCCGGACACGCTGCTCTTCTCGCAAGGAAGGCGGGCTTCGATGGCGTGGATATAAAATCATGCCATGGCTACCTCTTTCAGGAGGTCATTGCCGCCTATGGAAGAAAGGGCGAGTACGGGGGATGCTACGAGAACAGGACAAGGCTGCTCAAGAACTCAATAAGAAATGCAAAGGCATATGAGGATGAACGCTTCTTCGTCACCAGCAGGATCGGAGTATACGATGGCTACCCTGCCTCCTCCAGGGGCTTTGGACAGAAAGAGGATGGATCCATGGACCTAAGCGAGCCAAAGAGGCTTATCCAGGAGCTCTACAGCGAGCTTGGCATAAGGATGGTAAACATTACTATGGGAAATCCTTATGCAACTACGCACATCACCAGGCCTTTTGATGCTGGCAAGTATACTCCGGAGGAACACCCTTTCGAGGGACTGCATAGGATGATAGGCGCTATTGCAGAGATCAAGGCCAGTTGTCCTGAGATGGTGATCTTTGGCTCTGCACCCTCATACTTGAGGGAGTTCTCGGACCTGTATGCCGCAGGAGCTGTCGAGAAGGGCTATTGCGATGGTATGCTCTTCGGCAGGATGGCCTTCGCAGACCCAGGCTTTGCCAACCAGATAACAAAGGATGGAAGGATTGATAGGAACAGGGTGTGCCTGACATGCGGAAAGTGCGGAGACCTGATACGCTCCCATAGACCTACCGGATGCGTAATCAGGGACAATACGACATTCATGCCCTTCTACAGGGAGTTCCTGGAGGAAAAGAAGGGACTGCCTGCAAATTTCAGAGGATGATATGAAAAAGACAGCATTGATAACAGGAGCAAGCAGAGGCATCGGCTTCGGCATTGCAAGAAAACTAGGAAAGGATGGCTTCAAGGTTGCAATAGTAGCTACTGGAGACCAGGAGAGGAATCAAGCTAATCTTGATATTCTCACCGAGGATGGAACAGACTGGATTTATATCAAAGGTGATATCTCCTCAGGAGAAGATAGGCGAAGGATCGTCAATCAGGCCATCTCTGGAATGGGAAGGATCGATGTACTTGTGAACAACGCAGGAGTTGCTCCAAAAAACAGGACAGATCTCCTGGAAATGACAGAAGAGAGCTTCGATCGCGTAATCGGAATAAATACAAAGGGAAACATGTTCCTTACGCAGCTAGTTGCCAAGGCAATGATGGAGCAACCGCATATCTTCAGGAAGAAGGGCACTATCATCAATATCTCCTCATGCTCTGCGGAGGTTTCTTCCATCTCCAGAGGAGAGTATTGTGTATCAAAGGCAGGGGTCAGTATGCTTACAAAGCTCTTTGCGGACCGCCTTGCCCCTGAGGGAATCCTTGTGCATGAGATCAGACCCGGTGTAATAGCAACCGATATGACAAGCACCGTCACAGGCAAATATGACAAGATGATAGAGGATGGACTGTTCCCTATTGCACGATGGGGCTTGCCAGAGGATATCGCAAATGCTGTTTCGGCTTTCGCTGATGACCATTTCCTGTATACGACCGGAAACTACATAGATGTAGATGGGGGCTTCCATATCAAGCGTCTATGAGAACGATCGATGATATTGGATGCCTTATCCTCGCAGGGGGAAAAAGCAGAAGGATGGGCAGGGATAAGGCATTCCTGGAAATAGGCAGTATAAGCATCCTGGAGCGTCAGATGGAAATCCTTTCTATCTTTTCCGAACGCATGGTCTCAGTAGGTGCTTCAGGCATAGACACAGGAAGCTTCAAGGCCATTTATGATGATTATGCTGGCTGCGGCCCCCTCTCTGGAATTCACAAGGCTCTGATTACAACTGAAAAGGATGCGCTCTTTATCGTTGCCTGCGACATGCCATTCATCTCTGCGGAATTGATCCATGC
>JAXFQZ010000057.1:0-5942 GCA_034178685.1 Candidatus Ornithospirochaeta sp.
AACTCCTGTCATTGCACGCAAATCTTTCTTCATCATGTCCTTATCAATCAATAATTTCCATAACTTCTTATAACTAACGGCCATACTTTTACCTCTGACTTATATTTTTTATTATTCACATTGTATTTAGCTTGTATTTCAGCCTTGTATTTATTATCATACCATAAAAATGCGCTTCTAACAATTTGATACTACAATAAACGAAATTTAATTTTGAAATATCGCAATTTATTAAAATTACAATTCTATTATAATAAAAGAAAAAGGACCTCCGGATTTCTCCGGAGGCCCTCAAAGCCTTGCTATTACTTACTTTTTTCTTAGAACTTACCAGCCTTTGCAGCTTCCTCAACAGAAACGGCAACTGCCACAGTAGCACCAACCATTGGGTTGTTACCCATTCCGATCAGACCCATCATCTCAACATGAGCTGGTACGGAAGAAGATCCAGCGAACTGTGCATCAGAGTGCATACGTCCCATAGTATCTGTCATACCATAAGAAGCAGGACCTGCAGCCATGTTATCTGGGTGAAGTGTACGTCCTGTACCACCGCCGGATGCTACAGAGAAGTACTTCTTACCCTGCTCGATACATTCTTTCTTGTATGTACCTGCAACCGGATGCTGGAAACGTGTTGGGTTTGTAGAGTTACCTGTAATGGAAACACCTACGTTCTCATGATGCATGATTGCAACACCTTCCTGAACATCGTCAGCACCGTAACATTTTACAGTTGCACGAAGTCCATTAGAGTATGCTTTCTCATATACAACATTAAGCTTTGCAGCCTTGTAATCATACTTTGTCTCTACGAATGTAAATCCGTTGATACGAGAAATAATCTGTGCAGCGTCTTTTCCAAGACCATTTAAGATAACACGAAGAGGTTTCTTACGAACCTTGTTAGCCTTCTCTGCGATACCGATAGCACCCTCAGCAGCTGCGAATGACTCGTGGCCAGCGAGGAATGCGAAGCACTTGGTCTCATCGGAAAGAAGCATTGCTGCGAGGTTTCCATGTCCGAGTCCTACCTTTCTGTCCTCAGCAACCGAGCCTGGGATGCAGAATGACTGGAGACCCTCGCCAAGGCTCTTAGCTACATCATAAGCTGTCTTGTCGCCCTTCTTGATAGCGATAGCAGCTCCTGCGATGTATGCCCAGCAAGCGTTCTCGAAGCAGATTGGCTGAATACCCTTTACGATTGAGTATACATCAACGCCCTTCTCGTCACAGATCTTCTTTGCATCCTCGATGGAGTCGATGCCATAGGAATTCAGAACCTTATTGATTTTGTCGATACGTCTCTCATATCCTTCAAAAAGTGCCATAGTCTACTCCTCCATCACTCTTTTCTTGGGTCAATGTACTTAACAGCATCATTGAATCTACCATAAGTCTTCTTTGCCTTCTCAAGAGCTTCCTTAGGATCGACTCCCTTCTTGACGTTCTCCATGAAGACACCCATGTTGACATACTCGTATCCGATGACTTCGCTGTTCTCATCAAGAGCCTGCCTGAGGATATAGCCCTCTGCAAGGTTGAGATATCTTGGTCCCTTGAGCTTTGTCGAATAGACTGTACCGACCTGTGAGCATGTTCCCTTTCCAAGGTCCTCAAGGCCAGCTCCTACAGGAAGTCCATCCTCGCTGAATGCCGACTGTGTTCTTCCGTAGACGATCTGCAGGAAGAGTTCGCGCATAGCAGTGTTGATAGCGTCGCAGACAAGGTCGGTATTGACTGCTTCAAGAACAGTCCTTCCAACAAGTGCCTCACTTGCCATAGCGGCAGAATGTGTCATACCTGAGCATCCGATTGTCTCGATCAGAGCTTCCTGGATCACGCCTTCCTTCACATTGAGGGTGAGCTTGCATGCACCCTGCTGAGGAGCGCACCAGCCAATACCATGGGTAAGACCGGAAATATCCTTCACTTCCTTTGAATAAACCCACTTTCCTTCCTCTGGAATAGGGGCGCAGCCATGCTGGGCTCCGCACTTTACTGTACACATATTCTCAACTTCTTTTGAATACTTCATGTACATTCTCCTTCTTGTTATGAGGTGATTGCTAATTGATTAGCTTTCTCGCAATATTTTTACTGTAATAACTTTAACCAACAGAGTGTAGCATTGCAACACCTTTGGCCTAATTTCCCATCCAATAAATAATTTTTTACCCAATCAGACCGATATAGTGAGCTTCCTGCCCGAGCATGGCTCGATGTAGCTTATGGATATAGCCTCAAGCCCGAAGCTGCAGCTTGGGATCCCTCCGTACTGCTGATCGCCTATTATCGGGTATCCTGCCCATGCAAGATGAGCCCTGATCTGGTGCCTGAAGCCCCTGGTGATCGTGCATATCACCGAGCTTCCGCTCTCAGGCACCACCTCTGTCGAGTACATCCTCCCTGTATTGTACCTCGGATTTGACAAGACTGGCCTGACGCTTTTCGAGCCAGGGCCGAATGAGCGGAAGCATGATGTGATGACAGTGGGGTACTCAAGTATGCATCCGCTTACTGAAAAGGGCTCGAAGCCCTCATCGATTGCCCTTCCCTCATGCACTTCTGCCCTGTACTCCTTCCTGATCATGTCCTTCTTCTGCTGCTGCATAAGGGCATCGTAGGCCTTCTGATTCCGGGCAATGAGCACTATGCCCTTTGTAAGGCTGTCAAGGCGGTGGATCACTCCTCCCTCCCATTCATTCATGCCATGGCATGAGCGCACCTCGGGATAATCCTCCGACGCTATATCCAGCAGGGTCCTGTTCGAGCTGCTTTTCAGAGGCACTGTGGGGATGCCGCTCTCCTTCCAGTAGATGACGGTATCGGGGCCTTCGAAAAGCAGCCTTGTCTCACCTGTTGTCACTTCTTGCGAAAAGCCTGAGAAGATACAGGAATATATTGAGTAAATCGAGGTAGAGATCGAGAGCTCCGATGATGCTGATCTTCGTCAGCTCCTCGCTGGTCATCGACGATCCGTATCTCCTGTTCATATCGCAGATCTTGTTCGAATCAAATGCTGTGAGCCCTGTGAAAAGAACGACGCCTATTACAGAGATGAGCATATCCGCAACGGTAGAGCGGAAGATGAGGTTAAGCAGCGTCACTGCTATTATGCCAATCAGGCCCATCATCAGAAAAGAGCTCCAGCTCCTGAGCGACTTCCTCGTGAAAGCACCATAGAGAACAGCGCCAACGAAAACGATGGCTGCTGAAATGAATGCGCGCGTGATCGTATATCCGGTGAATGCGATGAATATGGTTGAGAAGTTAAGGCCAGTGATAGCCGAATATGCCAGGAAGCATGCAATCGCGGTACCTGTCCTCATCGACTCCACCTTAGCAGAGAGAGCGAATACGATTGCGAACTGGCATATGAACATCGCTACCATCACGAATGGATTGAGCACTACGTAGTTGAGAAGAGCTGCAGACTGCGAAACACCATAGGCTACAGCACCGGTAAGAAGGAGGCCTGCGGCCATCCAGAGATAGACATTCCTAAGAAGCGAGCTTTCGCGTAGGGTTGCATCCCTTAGCACAGTATCATTGCTGTTCATAATATCTCCTTGATAATGAATATAGCATAAAGACCATGCAACGGGAAACCTTTACACCCAAACTACACATTGCAGCGGGCTATGACAGAGCGCCTGATTGCTATATCATGGAAGAGGAGGCATATATGCTTGAAATCGGAACAATGGCCCCTGACTTCTCTCTGCAGGATCAGGATGGCAATACAAGGAAACTATCGGAATACAGGGGAAGGAAGGTTGTTCTTTACTTCTATCCGAAGGACAACACACCGGGCTGCACGAAGGAAGCATGCTCGCTTAGGGATAACAGGGACAGCCTGGATGGCCTGAATGCCGTGATTCTCGGAGTCTCTCCTGACAAACCCACGACACACCAGGGCTTCATAGCGAAGCAGAGCCTGAACTTCACTCTCCTCTCAGACCCAGACCACGGCGTGATGGAGGCCTATGGTGCATGGGGAGAGAAGACAAGCTATGGGAAGAAGACCATAGGTGTGATCAGATCGACATACATAATCGATGAGCAGGGAATAATCATAAAGACCTTCGCCAAGGTCAGCACTGCAACCCATGGCGAAGACGTGAAGGCCTTCCTCGAGAAGAGGGCCTAGTTCTTGAAGCTATGGACAGGGGCAGGTATCCTTCCTCCCCTGTCTACGAACTCCCTGCAGCTGAAGGGGTTGACGTGCATGATCGGAGCATAGCCGAGAAGCCCTCCGAAGTGGGCAACATCCCCTACATCCTTGCCAATTACAGGAATGAGCCTTACAGCCGTTGTCTTCTGGTTGATCATTCCGATTGCCATCTCATCTGCGATTATACCTGAGATAGAGGACGCCTCTGTGGAACCTGGGATAGCTATCATATCCAGGCCGACCGAGCATACGCATGTCATCGCCTCAAGCTTCTCCAGCGTGAGCGCCCCTGCCTTGACCGAGTCTATCATGCCCTGGTCCTCGCTTACGGGAATGAAGGCACCAGAAAGGCCCCCGACATAGCTCGAGGCCATTATTCCGCCCTTCTTGACCTGGTCATTCAGGAGAGCCAGCGCTGCCGTTGTGCCCGGAGCTCCGACCTTCTCAAGGCCCATTGCCTCGAGGATGTCCGCGATGCTGTCGCCTACTGCCGGAGTCGGCGCAAGCGAAAGGTCGACTATGCCATAAGGGATGCCGAGCCTCCTGGACGCCTCCTTCGCGACAAGCTGCCCGACTCTTGTGATCTTGAAAGCTGTCTTCTTGATCGTATCGCACAGATCTCCGAAGTCCATTCCCTTCGCGCCCTGCAGGACATGGTTTATCACACCGGGGCCGCTTACGCCTACGTTTATCACGTTATCGGTCTCCGTAACGCCATGGAAGGCACCTGCCATGAATGGATTGTCATCGGGAGCGTTGCAGAATACGACAAGCTTAGCGCATCCTATGCTATCCTTGCCTGCTGTGTATTCGGCTGTCTTCTTTATTATAGAACCCATGAGGCGGACGGCATCCATGTTTATGCCTGTCTTCGTTGATCCCAGGTTCACCGAAGAGCATACATGCTCAGTATCCCTGAGTGCTTCCGGGATGGATTCGATTAAAAGCCTCTCAGCCTCATTCATTCCCTTCGCAGGAAGAGCTGAGAAGCCTCCTAGGAAGTTCACGCCTATCTCGCATGCAGCCTCATCGAGCGTCTTTGCGATCCTGACGAAATCGGATGGCGTGCGGCATGCAGATGCGCCTATGATCGATATCGGAGTCACCGATACCCTCTTATTCACTATAGGTATCGCATACTCCCTCTCTATATCCTCTCCCACCTTCACAAGGTCCTTTGCTACAGTGGTTATCTTCCTCTTTATATTGGCGCATAGGGCATCCAGGTCCGATGATATGCAGTCAAGAAGCGAAATGCCGACCGTGATCGTCCTGACATCGAGGTTCTCCTCGCTGATCATCCTGTTTGTCTCAATTACTTCATTGATGGTAATCATCTCAGATCCTCTGCATGATATCGAAAATCTCTTCTCTCTGGAGCTTGACGATAACGCCCAGGTCCTTTCCTATTTCCTCTAGGTCTGCGGATACTGAATTGAAATCCCTCTCCATATACTCTGTATCTACGATCATCATCATATTGAAGAAGCCGCTTACGATTGTCTGGGAGATATCGAGAATATTGATATTGCTGTCAGCAAGGTATGTGCATATCCTTGCGATTATTCCCACCCTATCCTTTCCTACGACAGTGATTACGGATTTGCCTTTAGCCATATTAACCCCTTAAAGGTGATTCTATTGTTTAAAGCAGGTTAGCACAATCCGGGACAGAATGTTTTTGAAAAGTGTTCTACAAAGGCCTTCTAAGCTGTTACACTTATAGCGGAGGATAATGATATGTACGTTCTTTATCTTGATATCG
>JAXFQZ010000120.1:0-4203 GCA_034178685.1 Candidatus Ornithospirochaeta sp.
ATTGCCGCACCCGCTCTTGGAAGAAATAGCGATTCTCATTCTATGTTCCTTATCTGTTCCCTGATGTTCTCAAGATTGTCCTTCATATCGACTACAAGCAGGTTTATATCAACCAGCTGGCTCTTGGATGCTATCGTGTTGCACTCCCTGTTCATCTCCTGGCATAGGAAATCGAGCCTCTTTCCGACTGGCTCGTCAAGCGCGATGAGCCTTCTGTACTCAGCGATGTGCACCTTAAGCCTCTCGACCTCCTCGTTGATCGAGTACTTCACAAGAAGGGCAGCGACCTCTGTCATGAATCTTGGATCGTCCTTGTCCTTCTCCCCTGTGAGCTCCTCGTACTTGGTCCTGAGGACTGAGGAAAAGTAAGATGAAAGCTCCGAGGCCTTTGAATCGATTGCCATCAGAGAGCCATTGAATCTCTCCCCCAGCCTTGCAAGATCGCTCCTGGTGCCCTCTCCTTCCCTGTCCTTGGAGAAAGCAAGCATTTCAAGCGATTGGCTGAGAACAGTCTCAACGCCATCCCTGAAGGAATCCTGGTCGATGATCCTATCCGATGAGAGTATGCCCTGGACGGAAAGGTAATCCGAAAGCGAAGCCTTTACTCCCAGATCCTTCTCAAGGACGGAGAATGCATCATGGTACTTTTCCATCAGGCATCTGTCGATCGAGATGATCGCATCGCTCTTAAGCACTGCAAGCTTAAGCGAGAGCTCAACATGGCCCCTGGTGCATACCTCCTTTATCCTGGATAGAGAGTAGGCCTCAAATGATGACAGCAGAGGCGAAATATTGGTTACGATATCGAGATAGCGGTTGTTATAGCTCTTGATCTCCGCTTCAACCGTATATCCTTCGCTGCGGAATACTGAATGGCCATAGCCAGTCATGCTCTTCATAGTTCACTCCAGTCTGATTGTAATGCACTGCCCATATACAGGCAACAGCGACGAAAGAATGCCCTTTATGTCCCCATCCTCAGAGAGATACGATCCTGCAAGGTTCCTGGGAAGCGGAGAGAACTCGATTCTCTCAAGCGCCTTCATGAGAGCCCTGCCTGAAGCTGAGACGACCACTGCGTAGCCGAAGCCCGAAAACGCCTTTGCAAGCCTTACCGGCTCCTCTTCAGTGGATGAGAAGACAAGGACAGCGATGCATCCAGGGTACCTGGAAGCAATGGATTCCACCTCATCGGCAGATGAAGCTGTAAACCCGGGGCATCCTGATAAAGAAAATGAGGGTGCGTTTTCAGGCATCCTCACTTCATTTGCTTTTCTATCGAAGAACATCGGTTCGATTATTTGGAAAGCTTAGCGTTGCATTCCTTGCAGACCTTGACCTTAGCACCCTCTACTTCTCTCTCGTAAAGGCACTTGATCGCTGTCCTGTGGCAGACTGGGCACTCAGCTCTTCCATTGTTGAACTGGTCTCTGATTCCTGTTCCTCTATGTGCTTTGGACATTCTTATTCTCCTATTGTGGTTTTACTGAATTACTATAGCTGATAGAGCGCGATTCCGTCAATAGAATCAGGAATCACTTTCAGAAGTCACGGATTCAGATGATCCATTATCCACAGGCTCCGTCTCTGCATCCCCCGAGCACTCGCATACGCTCTCTGAGACCTTTGCATCCTCTGCCTTGGCAGCAGCCTTCGCAAGGTTCTCCTTATTCACCGGATGGGCCTTCCTTTCGGCCTTCTTTCCATCCCCTGTAACCATGAGGATAACGAAGATTGCCATCAGGATCAGGCCCGCGTCGAACGAGAGCTTCCCGAACGAGCTGTATGCCCTTGAGATGTATCCTGAGCCGCTCTGCATATAGCGTACTGAGTATGTATACGAATAGCCGTGGCCGCTGTAGCTGTATACCTGCGGATGCGGCATATCGATATATACGGAATAGACAACCAGACCCAATCCGAGAAGAATCAGGAGAATCGATAGAACCAATGTGACAATAGCGCTTTTTCTCATATGCATCACCTCACAGAATGAAGATAGCACATCAGGGAGAAAAGTGTTCCTACTTCACAGAAAATACATCATATTCGCTCAAGAATCATCGAAACGACGTGCTCAAGCTCGGGATTGCTGTCTGCCTCTATCGATTTCATCGAAAAGCCTATCATCGAGAGGGCCTTGGCAACATCCCCTGCCATGAATCTCTTCATATACACCTCCTCATCCATTGAGTACCATGACTGGACGAGCGTCTTTGGCGAGGGATTGGGATATAGGGAATCGGGGAACGATATGAACAGAAGCCCGCCCTTCACGATAGAGTCATAGAGGTTGAAGAGATAGCCTGTAAGCTCACGCGTATCAAGGCTCTGCAGGGAAAGCGCTGAGACAGCTATATCGTAGGATGGCTCGCAGTATGACTCGAACGGAGCGCACACTGTCTCGAGAAGAGGATCCTCCTTTGCTGCGCTATCGAGGATATCGCGGCGTCCATCCACAGCGACGATAGTGCTCTCCGGATAGAGAGTCCTGAATACAGGAGAGAGGAACGCGGAGACCCCTCCTGAGAGGAGTATCCTCCCTGCCCTATTCCTGAGAGCAGGCAGCTCCCCGATGTATCTGAATAGCTCAGCGTTGTCGCTGATCCAAAAGCCCAGTGCATTGTCCATACTCAGACTATAAGGTGAAAGCAGGCTATTGAAAAGCCATAGGAGCCAAAAACCTATATTGACAGTCAGTTTTTAATATCGCATAGTCTCCTTAGCTGATATAATCATGCTTATTCATTGAGGAGAAGAGATTGGAAAACAGGGTTCAGCCCGGCGCACCTAAGAAAGGCGTCTCGATTGCTGTCAGCAATGTCACAAGGTCATACGGGGACTTCAAGGCCCTCGATGACGTAAGCCTCTCGATAGAAAAAGGCGAGTTCTTCTCCCTGCTAGGGCCATCCGGATGCGGCAAGACGACGCTGCTGAGGATCATTGCAGGATTCGATTCGCCCGATAGAGGAGATGTGCTCTTTGATGGAAAGAGCGTTCTATCGCTTCCTCCTGAGAAAAGGAACTCGAATACGGTCTTCCAGACATATGCTCTCTTTCCTCATCTATCGGTATACGACAATATCGCATTCCCGCTCAAGCTGAGGCACCTTGGCAAGAAGGAGATAGATGAGAAAGTAAGGTCATACGTGCACCTTGTGCAGCTCGATGACCATATATCGAAGAAGCCAAGCCAGCTATCAGGCGGCCAGAAGCAGAGGGTTGCGATTGCGCGCGCCTTGATCAATGAGCCAGGGGTCCTGCTTCTCGATGAGCCTCTCTCCGCCCTCGATGCGAAGCTTCGCCAGAACCTCCTTGTGGAGCTTGATGATATACACGACAAGGTAGGCATCACATTCATCTATGTCACCCATGATCAGGCAGAGGCGCTTTCCGTCTCGGACAGGATAGCTGTGATGAACCATGGCAAGGTGCTTCAGGTAGGAACTCCCTATGAGATATACGAGGCTCCTACGACGCAGTTCGTCGCCGGGTTCATAGGAGAGACGAACATATTCCCCTGCCGTGTCATATCATCGGAGTTCAGGGATGGCGAATGGCTATGCCTTGTGGATGTGCCAGAGCTAGGCTCCAGGGTCTGGGTTACGGATGTCGAGAAGCAGGAGGCCGGAGATGAGATGGAATTCACCATCAGGCCTGAGAAGATAAGGATATCCCTATCCTCCTCGGAGACCGCAGCCGGGGAATATGCCAATGTATTCTCGGGCTTTGTCGATGAACCTGTATACTCAGGCTTCCAGTCCAAGTTCTATGTGCAGCTTCCGGAGGGTGCTATGATCAAGGTCTTCAAGCAGCATACGGCTTATCTTGATGATGGACCTGAGATCGAATGGAAGGATAATGTCACAATATCCTGGAGAGCTGTCGACGGATACCTTGTGAAGGAGAAGGACTGATGGGAATGAGGGCATCTGAAAAGAGGGACAGGCTGCTGGGATATGCGTATTCCGGCCCGATGGGACTCTGGTTCACGCTCTTCTTTGTGATTCCTCTTGCGATAATCATCCTTTACTCGTTCCTTGAGAAGGGGCTTTACGGCGGAGTGCAGTGGAGATTCACTCTCAGCGCATATGCCCAGATATTCAATCCCTCTTTCGCGAAGGTGATGCTCAGGACTCTATGGATCACGCTTGCATCGACATTCATATGCATGATGCTCGCTCTTCCCTGCAGCTATGCGAT
>JAXFQZ010000121.1:0-10904 GCA_034178685.1 Candidatus Ornithospirochaeta sp.
GATGAGGATTATGATGGCGGAGTCAGGATGGTTACAGGGGACAGCAGCCGCGTTGCTGTTCCTTACCAGGTCTATGCAGAGAGCAGATACAATGAGATAGCAGTGACCTATCTCCAGGAAGGAAAGTCAGGAAGGACCGTCCCTAAGACCGTCAATCTGGTTCCCAGCGGGGTCTATGTCACAAGGCTCGGGAGCGAGTTCGATAGCACTATGCTCTTCATGCCGCTCTCGGAACTCAGCGGCAATGCAAGGGTTGTCACGGCTGTCAAGGGCATTGGCGATGAGGAGATGAAGAGAATCAAGGAGCTTTATCCTGATTCGGTTCTATGGAAGGAGAAAGAGGAAGCGCTCTATTCTGCATTCCTGATTGAGAAGACAATGATGTATGCGGTTCTTTCCATGCTTTTCGTGATAATCCTTGTCTCTCAGCGCCAGAATATAGATATCTTCTCGCTATCCAAGGAAAAGGAGATGGCTGAGCTCAGGATCCTGGGAATGAAGAAGAGCTGCATACTCATTTCATTCTGCATTTCATTCATGATCATTGCTTTCCTGGGGATACTCCTAGGCTTTGCCCTTGAGGCATTGCTTATTCCTCTTACAGGATTCTGCCTTTCCCGGTTCGTGTACATGAGTGCAGGGCTTTCGATGGAGGTTCCATCCTTCGTCTCCTATTCTGCCGCTCTTCTGGTACTTACCCTTGTTATTTCGGTCCTATCCTACAGAAAGCACTGCTCGAAGGACATTGCGGAGGTGCTGTATGGCTGAGCTTCTTAGGCTTGAGCATGTTTCAAAGAGCTTCCCTCTCCCTTCCGGGGAAGGCAGGCTCGATATCCTATGCGATATATCATTCGCCTTATCCGAAGGAGAGGCGATAGCGATTGTCGGCAAGAGCGGTTCTGGGAAGAGCACGCTGCTGAGCGTTGCAGCGCTTCTTCAGTCAAAGGACGGAGGAAGCATAATCTATAGCGGACGGGACTGCTCAGGGCTTTCGGCTAGGGAGGTCACGGCACTGAGGTCATCATCCATGGGCTTCATATTCCAGGATTCGATGCTCCTTGAGGATTTCACAGCGCTTGAGAATGCAGCTATTCCCCTTATGATAAAAGGCTGGAAGCGCAGGGATGCATTCAAGGAGGCTGAAGCCATGCTTGAAAGCCTCTCTCTTGGGGATAGGGCCGGTCATAGGCCTAGGGAGCTCTCAGGAGGAGAGAAGCAGAGGGTTGCGATTGCCCGAGCTCTCATTTCCTCACCTTCGATTGTATTTGCAGATGAGCCTACAGGAGCTCTGGATGAGAAGACAGAGCTTGAGATAGAGAGCATAATCCTCGATAGGGCCCGAAGTGCGGGGAGGGGACTTCTTCTTGTGACACATAATCCCGATTTCGCATCGAAGGCCGATAGAAGGCTTGTTCTTGCTGATGGAAGACTGATAGATGGATGAGCTCTCTTTTCTTTATGGATCGAGAAAGTGCGGGTCCAGGCAGGGCCTAGCTTACAGGATAAGGGTGCTTCAGCCATCGCTTCTTCTCTTTCTCGTGAGCCTTGTGCTTGCATTCAGCCTTACATTCATTGTCTCTGTCTCCTCATCGATAGACATGAGGATCCAGCTTCTTGGATCCGGAACTGTGTACTCGGATGAGGAAATAGATCCAGGGCTTGCAGGAGCCAGGGTCGATAGGGTAGTGAATGCAGAGGGCCTTCTCTATTCCGGGAATGGGCAGAGCGTTGTTTACCTCAAGGGTGTCGATCAGTCCTACTTCGATGAAAGAAGGATGGAAGCCTTCAGGATGGAGAGCGCCAGCATAGAAGGAAGGAAGATACTGATCAGCTCCCTTCTTGCCGATAGCCTTGGCCTTGAGCCAGGGGATAGGCTCACTCTTCTTGTTTATGAGGAGGAGAAGGGCAGGACAAGGCCCATGCTCATGACAGTAGGAGGGATATTCAGAAGCGGATATGCGCAGCTTGATAGATACCTTGCCTATGTTGATGCGGACGAAATAGAGGGAAGGACGGGTTATGAGGTGCTGCTTGAAAGCGGCGATGATGCCGGATCCCTTATTGAGCGCCTGAGAGCGGATGGAAACCTCGGTGCTGTAAGCTATAGGGAGCTTTACTCCGATCTTTACATGAACGTCTCGTCTTCTGTGACTATTCTATATGCGATATTCATAGCAGTGCTGCTCCTGGCGGCTTTCTTCTCTTCAGATATCGCTCAGGTATATGTCTCAAGAGACAGGAAGGACATTGGTGTGCTGATGCTCCTTGGAAGGGATAGAGGATCGATCAGGAGGGATTATCTGATGATGACATCATCAATCGCGGCATTCTCATCAGCTGCAGGAATCATCACAGGGGTGCTTCTGAGCTTCCTCTCTCCTTCCCTGATGAAGGCAATCGCCGTTAATGAGCCATCGTTCTTCGAGTACTACGTGACTTCCTTTGAGATAACGGTGCCTGCCCTTAGGCTTTTCCTGATGCTTCTGATGCTTATCATCATATCCTCTATCACTATCTTCATAAGCATAAGGAGGATCGGCAAGGAGGAAATCAGGAGCGTTGTAGGCTGAGGCTATGTTGAAGGAAATCCCCATAGCTGTTATATTCAACCTGTGAATCTAGAAGTATTTTCCCTTGGCACAGGAGGCATGATGCCCCTGCCTGGACGTTTTCTCACTTCAGCTCTTGTAAGAAGAGATGGAGATCTATTCCTCTTTGACTGCGGGGAGGGTACGCAGGTATCCCTGAAGATGCTCAATCTTCGATGGAAGAAGATCAGCGCGATATTCATTTCCCATATGCATGCCGACCATGTGACTGGGCTGCCTGGAATGCTCATGCTTTCAAGCCAGGTGGACAGGGTAGAGCCATTGTACATCTTCGGTCCCCAGCGCCTCGTTGAGTATATAGAGTCATCCAAGCGTATCCTTGATATGTACATCAACTACGAGATAAAGGTCATACCGGTCGAGCCAGGTGAGATCTACAGAGGCGATGGCTTCTGTATCAATGCATTCCCTCTGATTCATACAAAGCAGTGCTTCGGCTACAGCCTTGTGGAGGAGAGAAGGAAGGGAGAGTTCTTCCCTGAGAAGGCCATCGAGCTTGGCGTCCCCAAGGGGAAGCTCTGGGGCGATCTGCAGAGGGGCGGCACTGTCACTCTTGATGATGGGAGAGTAATCACGGGCGATATGGTGATGGGTTCTTCAAGGGATGGCAGGAAGTTCAGCTATGTAACGGATACTATGTACTTTCCTGAAATCGCCGACTATGTCCATGATTCAGACATCCTTTTCTGCGAAGGTATGTTCGAAAAGGCGCTTCAGTCAGATGCCAGGGAGAAGAAGCATATGACTGCAGAGCAGGCAGCCATTATCGCAAGGGATGGAGGATGCAGGAAGCTATGTCTTCAGCACTATTCACCTAGGTATTCAGAAAAGGAGCTGAAGGTTCTCTATAGCGAAGCCTCGGCAGTATTCCCCGATACAGTGCTTACGAAGGACAGGATGGTATTCGACGTTCCTCTTAAGGACTGACAAGGAAAAGGCCTTCCACGCGGAAGGCCTTATCTTTTGAAAGGAAATTGTCAGATTGTAGCTTCCTTTATGAATGCATCTGCAGAGATGCTTCTTCCGGATAGAGTCGCAACCGTTCTTGGCTCGAGGTCCTTTGTGATCTCCTCGGCTTCCTTTCTGTTGTAAAGAGGAAGAATGGCATAGAAGCAGCCGTTCTCGGAGAAAACGAGCGTATCCTCACCGAATGAGCATTCGATTGCGTCCTCTGTAAGGCCGGTGCGGTTCTTGATTCCAACAAGCGAGAGATCGTAGTTGTCATGAAGCGCAAGTTCCTTCTCGATATCCAGGGCCTCCCTGAATGAAAGGATCCTGTCCTCCATCCTGGCTGGTTTTTCAGCCTCAGATGCTACTGGAACCTTGACTTCCTTTACGACCTCGACCGGGACCTGTACTTCCTTTATTACCTCAATAGGTACTTCCTTGATCAATTCAACAGGAACTTCCTTCACTGATTCCTTGACGATTTCCACAGGGACTTCCTTGACAACCTCAACAGGAACTTCCTTGAGGACTTCCTTCACTACCTCAACAGGAACTTCCTTGATTGTCTCCCTTACGACCTCTACAGGGACTTCCTTCTCGATTTCCCTGACGATCTCAACAGGTACCTCCCTGATGACTTCAACAGGGACTTCCTTCTCCACTTCCTTTATGACTTCGACTGGGACCTTCACCTCAACAGGTACCTGGACCTCCCTGATGATCTCTACAGGGACTTCGGAAACGACTTCAATAGGAACCTCCCTGACTACCTCGACAGGGACTTCCTTGATGACTTCCTTCACGACCTCAACAGGCACTTCCTTTATTACTTCCTTCTCCCTGATCTGGAGCTCTGGCTCCTTCTCGAAGCTTCTTGTCTCCGGCCCTCTTATTATAGAGGGATCGTCCTTGGCTGGGGAGTAGAGCGAGCTGTCATACTGGTTCGGTGAGAGCTTATCGATCGTATCCTTATAGTCTTCCTCTCCTCTTCTTCCTGCGGATACTCCGATCTGTATGAGAACTAGACCGATCAGTATCGGGAAAAGCCTGACCAGGATCGAATACATCTGTTCATTGGTTATCTGGTAGGCAGGGATGATGTAATTCATGAAAATAACAGCAAACGCTATGAGAACCACAAGCGAAAGGATGATGCTTGTGATTACCAGCTTAGCTGTTTTAGAAGGTTTGGCCATTGCTCCTCCTATGATGCAATAAATATAGCATTCAAATACTGTTATGGATTATAACATAGTCAAAATATGATAACAAGATGATATCTTGAAGGCATGGTCCTGCGGAAATGAGAAAAGCACTGGCATCGGTTTTTGTATTCATTGTATTCTTCTCTCTGATTTCAGCCTTGTTCGGAGAACGCGGAGTTCTTGTGAACAGGGGCCTGAAGGCTGAGTATGAGAGCCTGAAGGAGCAGGAGATGGTCAAGAGGGCAGAGGTCGAGGTCCTTAGGCAGGACATGAGGACTGAGCCTGCTCCTGGAAAGGGGGAGCTCATCCATAGCTTCAGCGATGATTCTCCACTTGATGGCCAAACGGTGCATGAAAAGGAAGAAGAACCGGCCTTCGGTGGGATTTCAAGGGGATATTGCCTTGCTTCAGCTTCAGTCATTGCTCTGCTGCATGCACTGGTCTCTGCGGCGATAACCAGATTTAGGAGGAGAGGAAAATGAGTGCCATGATAATCGAATATGGATCGGATAGCGCATTGCTTTGCGGAAAGCTTCTGAAAGAGGGAATGGTGGGGATCATTCCCTGCGATACGATCTATGGTCTTTGCGCTATGAAGTGCGAGGAGTCTAAGGAACGGCTCTTTGAAATCAAGAACAGGATGCATACCAAGTCATTCATCACATTGCTTACCGAAAAGCAGCTTCTTGAGACAGATCTTGTGTTCGATAGCGATCTGCTCTCGCTCTGGCCGAATCCGCTTACTGCTGTCCTGGCATCCAGAAGCGGAGGAACTGATGCAGTGAGGATCCCCTCCGATCCGTTCCTGCAGGCAGTCCTTCCTGTATCTGGCCCAATATACTCCACAAGCGTGAATATATCAGGTCTCCCTAATATGAATTACTTTGATGAGATCCTGCCTGTATTCGGAGACAAGGTGGACTTCATCGTCAGGTCATCCTTCGAGAAGCCGGGAATCCCATCCACTCTGATAGATGCAACTAAAAAGCCCTACCAGGTGATCAGGCAGGGCGCGTTCAGGCTGGACTCTATCTGATCCGCCTTGCTTCCATATAGTATCTCTTCTCATTTGCATGCCCTATGGAGAATGTCTTTCTAGGGAATGCGCCATCGTTGATGATCGCCTGGAAGAATGTCTCCTTCGAGATATCCGGAAGGATTATGCCGATGTTGCCTCTCCTGGATGCAAGCTCAAGGGTCACGTCCTCTCCATGTATGTAGTCGATTTCGCACTTGCCTCCTTCGACGATATCATCGATGACCTTCTGTATGGTTCCAGCAGCAAGCTTCTTCTCTGTTCCATTGACCTCATACAGCTTCAGCGTGCCCCCTGCTGATAGAGCGAATCTCTGCTTTCCGGGCTCATTGATGAGGCTGTGCATTTCGCTTCTCTCTATCGCCCTTGTCTCTATGGATGACGCATGCTTCGAGAGGATGCTCTTGAAATCATCCTCTTCCAGACCGAAGAAGACCCTGTGGATCGGCTCGAACTGCAGGCCTTCATCGAATATGTTCTCGATTTCGACAAGAGCCCATCGAGCAGGATGATTCTCCATCTCTTCCTCGCTCAGCCCCTTCTTTATATCCTCCCAGCAGCTCTTTGCCGTAGCGAGGCTGTGGTTCCCGTCTCCCATTGCGAAAAGAAGCGGATTGCTGGGATCCAGTGTGCTGCAAAGAGAAAGGAATGAGGATGCAAGGCTCTCGATATCTTCAGGATTGTTGACGATGTATCCTGTGATATGGCCTCCGTTTTCCATCAGATCGGTCTCGTAGATTTTCCCAAGCTCATCCCTCTTGTCGCATAGGGGCTCGATGATCGATCTATCCTTATCCGAGATAAGGACCATTATGTGCGGTATCTCGAGCTCTGCGTTCTTCCTTATCTCCTTTCTTGGTGGGATTCTTGAGAGAATCGTGCCCTCTGTTGCCCTGATCAGCGATCTTGATCCGCTGCCATAGTCGTACTTTTCCAGGTCAAGCGATGCCATAAGGCCGTATCTTGTGCCTGATTCGGTATCCCTTTTTACTAGGATGAAGCAATCCCTGTGCTCCTGGAGTATGCCTTTATCAAGGTACTCGGTCATAGCCTTGTTGATTGCCTCGATCCTCTCCTGCTTGCCATCCTTCTCCAGATAGCACTCAGGGAATATGATCCTCAATGAAGATGGAGCTGTGCCTACGTAATCGTCGACCCTTTCCCAGTACTCAGGCTGCGATGTGAACTGATCGCATGCGACGACTGCCCACTTCGATAGATCGGTTCCATCCCTAGGCAGTAGGATATCGCATGCCGAAAGGCCGAACTGCCTCATTTTATCTGCATTGGTGCCCATATTGTCCCTTCCTTGTGATTGTGTCTATAATCACTATATAACGATAGTTGAAATCTCAGGAAGCAGAATCGACATAATAAGATGAATTTCTGATGAAAATCTTGATTTACATCATTTTGATGGCTGAGAATCAAGGAAAAACGAAAGAGGCTTGAATATGAGAGCTCTTATTGCGCTCGGAGGAAAGGGGCCTGGTGCGTTTCCTATGGAAGCATCGCGCTATGATAGGGTGGTTGCAGCGGATAGCGGCTATGATCTGCTAATCGGGCTTGGCATCATGCCGGATCTGGTCGTCGGAGACCTTGATTCGACTCAGTTCAGGGATAGCCTTATCGGCAAGGGGATCATTCCATGCAGCAGAGATAAGGACTATACCGATGCAGAGCTTGCCATCAGGGCCGCCATGCCATTCGATGAATACGATATAATCGGGGGCGGCGAGGGGAGAATGGATCATCTTCTTTCCATTTTCGCTCTCTTTGGCAAGTACGGCGTTCCCCGTGCCTGGTTCACTGCAGAGGATGTAATGATTGGTATCCGCAAGTCTGCGGGCTTCTCCCTGCCTGCCGATAGCGAGCTGTCGTTCTTCCCTGCCCTCCCTGTAGCCTGCAATGTGGAAGCATCTGGACTCAAGTGGCCTTTTTCATATCTCTCGCCATCGTTCATATCGCAATCGAACAGGACTGATGGTCCAAGTGTCCATATTGAGACCGATAATCCCATATTCATGAGGATTTCCCCGGATATCTTCAGTGCCTTGAAGATTGAAGGAGTCCTGAGTTGATGCTATCATTCTGATATGCTTGCTTTCAGAAGGATATTGGAATTCTCATCAAGAGTGCATACCTATCTTCTTGCACTGTATATGTTCTTTGCCCTTCTTTTTGTCTTTTTCCTGTACTTTCCTGTCAGCGAGACGCTGGTGTCATTCGTTACAACGCTGCAGATGGTGCTGGGATGGACCTTGTTCCTTCATGGTGTATGGATAATCCTGGCTTCCTTCTATCAGTTCATCTATTCGAAGGTCGCATGCGCACGTCCTGTCCTTCTTACTCTCATGAGGCTTGCGCTATACTTCGTTGTTTCGATCATCATAGACATACTCAATACGGTTATTCTCAATGGTTTCTCATATGGAGGCTGAAATGGAAATTTACGCAATAAGGGGAGCTACGACGGTTGATTTCGATAATCCAGCTGACGTGGACCAGGCTGTTGCTGAGCTTATGGGTGCAGTATACAGCGAGAATGGAATAGGGGATGATGATATCTGCTCGATAATCTTCTCCCAGACTTCCGATATAAGGAGCAGGAATGCCGCCGCTAGCTGCAGGAAGGCGGGCTATGCAGCGAAGGTTCCTCTGTTCTGCGTGCAGGAGGCTGATATCGCAGGTGGTCTTCCAAGGACTATCAGGGTGCTTGTCACAATAAACCATGGCATGGAAAAAGAGCCAAGGATGGTATACCAGAGAAAGGCAGCATCCCTAAGGCCTGATTTCGCAGCAAGGAAGGATTGAGTATGGCAGTAGTGATCGCAAACGGAATAATAAGCGCTGAAATAGATCCATTCGGCGCTCAGCTTACAAGGGTCAGCGGAAATGGCACTGAGTATCTATGGGATGGCAATCCGGAGATCTGGCCAAAGCATGCACCTGTTCTTTTCCCCTTCGTCGGAAGGCTTGTCGAGGGGAGGTACATCAGCAAAGGCAGAAGCTATGATATGAAGATACATGGCTTTGCCAACAATATCGGATATGAAGTGAACAGGATCTCCGATGCAAAGGCCGAGTTCATCCTGCGCTCCAGCGATGAGACGCTGGCTATGTATCCATACCATTTCCTTGCCTCTGTTGTGTATGAGCTCTCAGGCAGCTCCATATATATGGATATGAATGTCGAGAACACAGGAACGGAGGAGATGAGATATGGCTATGGAGGACACGCAGGATTCAATGTGCCTCTCGAGAAAGGCCTGGGATTCACGGATTACTCGATTTCTCTTCCGGATGCATCGGGAGTGAAAAGAGTTGTCTTCTCTCCTTCCTGCTTCCCCCTCAGGAATGTCCCTGATGAGGATTTCCGCCTCGATGGGAATGCGATAAGGCTGACGCATGATCTCTTCGATGATGATGCTGTCGTTTTAAGAAACACAGGATACAGGGCTGTGCTTTCGGCCTGCGGCGGAGAGAGAAGCGTCGAAGTGCTTTACGAGGATGCTCCGTTCCTTGCTATCTGGCACTGCGTAGGCAAGGCTGTCCCGTTCGTATGCATCGAGCCATGGTGGACCCTTCCTGGCTATGAGGGGGAAATCACCGATATCGATAAGAGGGATGATTATCTCAGGCTCTCTCCCGGTGAGAAGAGAACCCATCGTATGGTATATACGCTCAGATGACTTGCTTCCCCATGGAGATCCATGGGGATTTTTACTGGGCCGCTATGGCAAAAGAAAAACCCAATCCTTCGATTGGGCTTCTAAGCCGCCTGTCGGATTCGAACCAACGACCCCGAGATTACAAATCACGTGCTCTGGCCAGCTGAGCTAAGGCGGCGTTCGCTTAAGAACAATGAGATAATACTTATTTTCATGGACAATTGCAACCCATTTCGGGAAGAAAAAGCAAAATTATTGCAAATGGCCTGCCTTGCTGCGGTCTGTTTGCTTCATTAGGTATTGAATTGCAAGGAATTATGGATTAGAATGCAAAGGCAGGCTGAAGGTGTTTGACACAAACATTGATGTCTTGTAAGATAAATCGGAATTCGTCTATAGACCGGAGGAAATACAGAATGGCTGGTAACGTATCAAAGAACGCTCATCGTGAAGGTGCTAAGGTTATGATCTCCAAGTGGGGCGGCACAATCAAGATGAAGAGTGTTTTCGAGAATGGCAAGCTTCGCCATGTTGCATACTGTGAGAAGACAGGCAACACAGCACGCAAGCCAAAGGATCTGATGTAATAGCTTCAGACCAATGCGAAAGGGAACCAGACAGCTGCTGGCTCCCTTTTTTTTATACCTGCAGAAAGAACTGGCTTGTCGATGGATTACGCTTCATTAAGTGTTGCAATTTGTTTGGTTTTTGCTTTCCTGATGATTTGTTTGTGGTAAAAGCTTCATTTTTCTATCACAAAATTTGTATCCTTTTGCTTTCTGCTGTGTTATGATTATACAAGTTTATTGAGTATTTAGTATCTAGTAATCATTTAGGAGGAATACCGTGATACGTTTTTCAAAGAAAATCTCGTCGGTTCTTCTTGTTGCATTGGTAGCTATTGCGTTGATTGGCTGCCAGTCTGCTAAGATAGAAACTGCACCTGAGATTGTTTCCGCTCCTGTAGAAGTTGCACCAGCACCAGCTCCGGCTCCTGCTCCTGCACCGGCTCCAGCTCCTGTTGAGACAGTCCCGGCACCTGTAGCTGAACCAGCTCCAGCTGTAGAAACACCAGCTCCTGTAGCGGAGCCAGCTCCTATCACAGGTGCATACGATGTATTTGGATACCCTGTATCATACGAGCTGAAGGCAAACAGCCTGAAGATCGTCATCCCATCATTCGTAACAGCTGATGAGGTCAACGATTTTGCTTCGCTCGTTGTTGCAAAGTATGGTAAGTATGTCGATCTTAGCGGCGTGTACTATACATATGCAGATGGCGTATTCAACCTGTCCTTCCCAGCAGAGGTATCGGTTGCTGATATCGAGGCAGCAGCACAGGTAGTAGGCCAGGAGCTCGTTGCTTATATCGATGCGCTTTTCGCAGCACCAGCAGTCGAGGAGCCAGCACCAGAGCCAGCACCTGCAGTAGAGG
>JAXFQZ010000152.1:0-4431 GCA_034178685.1 Candidatus Ornithospirochaeta sp.
AAAGCCTTACCACACCATTTTCATGGTAGGAGGCAACCCAGGTATCCTTGGCTATGATAGGATCCGACGCATCCTGGAGGCAGCTGAAAGCATGGGTATGCCTGAGGAGTGCACGATCGAGATCAATCCAGAGAATGTCAGCAGTGAGATATGCAGCCTTCATCCCTATGTATCAAGGGTATCTGTCGGAGTTCAGAGTCTGAATGATGATGTCCTGAGGACGCTTGGAAGGAACGCATCAAAGGACAATGCACTCAGGGCGCTATCCATCCTAAGGGATTCACCATTCGATTTCAATGCTGATATCATCACTGCAGTCCCAGGGGAGAGCATCGGTGATTCCATCCGGGATATAGAGCAGGTTGCTTCCTTCTCTCCTGATCACATCTCTCTTTACTGCCTTACCTTCGAGGAGGGCACGAGGCTGATCGAGAGGCTTGAGCCAATAGGCGATGATAGCGAGGCCATGTTCCTGGAAGAATGCTGGAAGAGGCTCAGGGAGCTAGGCTATGAGCACTACGAGGTTTCGAACTTCGCTAGGCCCGGAAAGAGATGCAAGCACAACATGGTATACTGGAACCTGGGACAGTACATAGGCTTCGGGCCAGGAGCAGAGAGCTCTGTAGGATACACTGAGGCTGTATCGATGGCAGATAGCTATCCGCTCTCCGCATTCCTCAAGGGGCCTGAAATGCAGTGCGAGATACTCACGAAGGATGAGACGGAGGAGGAGTACCTTCTGACAAAGCTCAGGACAATCGATGGCATCGAGTTCGGGGAATACAGGAAAAGATTCGGCTGCAGCTTCGAAGAAAGGTACTCGGAGGGTATAAAGGGACTTGATAGAGGATGTTATGAGATGACAGGAGAATCGTTCCATGTAACTGAAAAGGGCATGATGATTCTCAATTCGGTAATTCTGTCATTATCACTATGCATATAATATTGAAGTAATCCTTTATTTATGATAATTTTCTATACGAATTTTTATTAAGAAGAGGTATTTATGTCTGGCCATAGTAAATGGGCAACCATCAAGCACAAGAAAGGTATAAACGACGCAAAGCGCGGACAGAAGTTCACTAAGCTTATCAAGGAAATCACAGTTTCCGCAAAGATGGGAGGTCCTGATCCAGATTCAAATGCTCGTCTGAGGACTGCTATCCTCAAGGCTAGAGCAGAGAACATGCCTAAGGATAACATCGACCGTGCTATCAAGAAGGGTTCAGGTGATGATTCAGCATCAACATACTACGAGCTCACATATGAAGGATATGCTCCAGGCGGAGTTGCTATCATCGTCGATACCCTCACGGATAACAAGAACAGGACTGCTGCTGATGTAAGATCGACTCTTACGAAGCTCGGCGGTTCGCTTGGTGCTACAGGCTGCGTCAGCTATATGTTCCAGACCAAGGGTGTTATCACATATGATGCATCGAAATATACAGAGGATCAGATCTTCGAGGCTGCTCTTGAGAATGGAGCTGAGGATGTAAGCGCAAATGACGGAGTCATTGAGGTTACGACAAGCTCCGCTGATTTCGCATCTGTTCTTGAGGCAATGCAGAACGCAGGCTTCGAGCAGGACAGCGCTGATGTAAGCAGGATTGCAGATCAGACAGTCTCCCTCGACAATGAGAAGGCCAATAAGGTCATGAAGATCGTTGAGAGGCTTGAGGAACTCGATGACGTTCAGCAGGTTTCAACCAACCTCGATCTCCCTGATGACTTTGAGGAAGAAAACTGAGTCTTGATCATACTAGGTATAGATCCAGGTCTTGCTAATACAGGCTGGGGCGTTGTTGAGTTCGTCAGCAACAGCTACCGGCCTGTTTCTTATGGTACCATTTCCACTAGGGCAAGCGAATCGATTCAGAAGAGAGTCCATACGATAGCTGAGGACCTTGGGAGCATTGCCTCGAGGTTCTCAGTCGATGCTGTATCGATGGAGGACATTTTCTTTGCGAAGAACATCTCTTCTGCGATTCCTGTTGCAAAGGTGATAGGCGGCATCCTATACAAATTCGAATCCCTTTCAATACCAGTGTCGCTTTTCTCACCGATTGAGATCAAGAGCGCCATAACAGGAGTAGGAAGGGCAGAGAAGGAACAGGTCCAGAAGATGGTACAGGTGCTTCTCCATCTAAAGGAAGTGCCAAAGCCTGACCATGCCGCCGATGCTCTTGCTGATTGCATATGCTATTGCTCACATCTGACACTTAAGGCTAGAATCTGAATATGATCAATGCAGTCAACGGACGGATCGTCTCGCTAGGGACGGATTCAATGATAGTGCTTGCGCCAAGCGGTGTTGAATACATCCTTGAGTGCTCCCAGAATACGATAAGGCATTTTGCTTCATTGCCCCAGAGCGAGAAGGATAGCTCAAGGGTCCTTGCATACCTGCAGCACAGGGAGGATGCAATGACTCTTTTCGGATTCTACTCAGAGGAAGAGAGGATCTGCTTCACTGAGCTCCAGACTGTTCCGGGGATAGGCGCCAAGCAGGCAATCAGGATACTCTCTGGCATCTCGGTGCGTGATCTGATAGTAGCACTGGACCAGCAGGATGTGAAAAGACTCTCAAAGGTTCCTGGGATCGGACCGAAGACTGCTCAGAAGCTTGTTCTCCAGCTGAGGAATGTCCTTGTACTGGAAGAGGAGGGAGAGGAAAAGCAGGCTCAGACCAGCACAGTGCGGCAGTTTGCAGACCTGATCGATTCTCTTTGCGAGATGGGCTATGACAGGAAGTACATAGTCAAAGCGCTTGATGGCGTGCTTTCGGAGAATGCGCTATTGGTTGAAGGAAAGAGCACTCATGAGATCGAGGCTCTTGTATTCCCTATGCTCCTGAGGAGGCTTGGCTGATGATCCATGAGAATCCTGATATAGAGATAGAATCAATCAGAAGGCCAGTGGATTCCCAGTTCCAGGAGGAAGCTGACAGGCAGGAGAACATACTCAGGCCGCAGTATCTTGAGGATTTCCAGGGACAGCCGATAATCAAGGAGAACCTGTCTGTATTCATAAAGGCGGCGCGGCAGAGGGAAGACGCGCTTGACCATACCTTCATCGTAGGACCTCCTGGTCTTGGAAAGACCACGCTTGCATCGATCATAGCAAATGAGATGCATGCAGAGATCAGGATGACTAGCGCACCGGCTCTGGATAAGCCCAAGGACCTTGCTGGAATACTTACCAATGTCAGTGCCAACTCCATATTCTTCATTGACGAGATCCACCGCCTCAAGCCTGCTCTTGAGGAGATGCTCTACATAGCGATGGAGGACTTCGAGATTGACTGGGTGATAGGGCAGGGGCCTGCAGCAAGGACAATGAGAATCCCGCTTCCTCATTTCACGCTTATAGGCGCTACAACGAAGGCAGGATCCGTATCATCACCGCTTGCATCGCGATTCGGCATAAACCTGCATATCGATTTCTATTCCCCTGAGGAGCTTTCATCGATAATTAGACGCTCTGCGCAGATCCTTGAGTGCTCCATAACCGATGATGCCATCGATATGCTCGCAAGATGCTCAAGGGGAACACCGAGGATCGCTAACAGGCTCCTGCGGAGACTGAGGGACTTCGGCATGGTTCTGGGAAACGGGACTATCACCGATGGAATCGTAAAGCAGGGCCTTGACAGGCTGGGCATTGATGCCAATGGCCTGGAGAGAATGGACAGGAATATACTCAGGACAATCATAGAGTACTATGAGGGAGGTCCTGTAGGAGCGGATACGCTATCTATTTCAGTAGGAGAGGCTGTTGAGAGCCTTGAGGATTACTATGAGCCCTATCTTATACAGCAGGGCTATCTGAAGAGAACACCAAGGGGCAGGTGTGTTACCAGAAAGGCATACGAGCTGCTTGGAATGGAGTGCAGGAGAAATGCTGACCAAGGATTACTATTTTGATCTTCCTGAGGAGCTGATTGCCCAGGAGCCTTCTGATAGAAGAGGAGAGGACAGGCTTCTTGTGCTTGACCGCCAGGATGGATCATACCGGGATATGATGATTTCGGATCTAGTCGATCTGATCGATGAGGACACAGTCATAGTCGTAAACAACTCCAGAGTGAGGAAGGCACGCGTCTATGCATCATCCGCGACAGGAGGAAGGGTTGAATTCCTTTTTCTCGGAGAGAATGCCGATGGAAGCTGGAAGGCCATGGTATCCAAGGCGAAGAAGCAGAGGGAAGGAAAGGAGTACTCATTCATCGATCATGAAGGAAAGAGCGTAATCAGAGGATCGATACTAAGGGAGTGCAGCGATGGCACAAGGGATGTCGTTTTCGAGCATCCGATAGATGAGAGCTTCTTTTCCGTATGCGGGCATGTGCCTCTGCCTCCATACATCAAAAGGGATGATAACTGGCAGGATGAATCCAGATACCAGACAGTCTATGCAAAGATAGAAGGC
>JAXFQZ010000181.1:0-2689 GCA_034178685.1 Candidatus Ornithospirochaeta sp.
GTATCTGGATCATATATGCAGGTTCTTCCTTCATTCGTATCAGTAGACGAGGATGGGAAGGAGCACGACTTTCTCTCTGAGTTCGGCTTAGATAGGGATAGGATGCTTCTCGATATCTTCCTCAAGGGCTATCAGTGGCCATTCGATGTCAGGAAGCTTGAGAAGGGCTCATCCATAATCGATATGATATGCTACCTGGAGCTTGAAAAGGGCAGGAAGGTGTATCTTGACTACATGGTCAACCCTGGCGGAGAAGATATCGATTTCGATGCTCTTCCGAAGGAGGCAAGGGATTACCTCATTGCATCCGGTTCTGTTCAGAGGACTCCTGTAGAGAGACTGAGGCATCTCAATGAGCCAGCATACTCATTCTACCTTGATAAGGGAGTGGACCTAGAGAGGGAGAGGCTTGAGATATCGCTATCGGCACAGCATAACAACGGAGGTCTTGCGATAGACTGCTGGTGGCAGTCAAACATCGAGGGGCTCTTTCCCGTTGGCGAGGTTGCTGCAAGCCATGGTGTATACAGGCCAGGCGGAAGCGCTCTCAACTCAGGGCAGTGCGCTTCAAGAAGGGCAAGCCTATTCATTTCCCGGAAAAGGAATGACAAGGACTGGTGCTTCTCCGATCAAATCGATGATGATGATATCATCGCAATTGCGGAAAATGCCAGGAATGGCAGCATCAGGGTCCAGGATGCATACAATGAAGCAAGAAGGAGAATGAGCATAGATGGATCTGCGATCAGGAACATAGATAGGCTAAGCGCGCTCCTTTCTTACGTGAAGGATGCTATTTCTTCTTTCTCTGATGTATGCATAGAGAAGGACAATGAGCTCTGGCTTTTATTCGAGTACCGCAATGCGCTTTACACTCAGCTTGTATATCTATCTGCTATGCTTGATTACGCAAAGCGCATCAGCAAAAGCAGGGGAAGCGCTCTCTATTCAGATCCTGATGGCGATATACACCCGGATGGATTCGATGAACGCTTCACGTACTCTCTTGAGGATGATAAAAGCGAGGCAAGCATCCAGGAATGCATGCTCTCAGGAGGCGTGCCTGTTATAAGCTACCGCAGGCCAAGGCCCATTCCAGAGGATGATGATTTCTTCGAGAATGTGTGGTCGATCTACCGAAAGAACGGATGTGTTTATTGATAAAGGATGGGGAAAAGCGGCATTTCCCCACCTATTGAATAATTAATTTTCTAATATTTGTTACTTTTCCGTATTTTGTTTGTTTACTTAAAACGAAATAGATTTGATAATCATGATTACGGAGGAGTTATGATAAAACGAATTTCTGTTTTTGCTTTATCGCTATTGCTGCTTTTCTCCTTTGTATCCTGTGAAGGCGATACTCTGAAAAGCATAGGTAAATTCATGAACGGAATGGGAAATAGCGTTGTTCGCCCGGACACATCGTCTGTCAATAACGTATCCCAGTCTGCTGAAAGCGCTGAAAAGACAGAGGTTGAAGATGAAAAATCAACGGTATCTGTCATTGCGAGTATTAATGGAATAGATGCTGATTCTCTTACAAAGATCGGTGACACAGATAAAACGGTCTCGGTTGTCCTGAAGTCCTTGGATGAAGAATCCAAGAATGAGCTCATTGTGAATATCAATGCTTCTATTAGCAACAGTGCAGGAAAAGATAAGCTTGTTTCCGATATGAGTGCTCCTGTTGAAGGTGATGCAAAGACAGCTGCACAGGGAACAGCTACTGTAATGAATAATGCGCTTTCAGCTATCCAAAATCTGATGCCTGATAATAATGCAATAAAGACAGTTGCTGATTCTCTCTCCACAGCTCTGTCAAATATCGCAAGCGCTGAAGAAGTATCTAAGGCTGATGTCGTAACGCTCCAGCTCATAGATTCGTTCGTCAATACAGTTGCTGGATCACTGGATACTACAGGCGGTTCAGTTGCAATAAATGATGAAAATAAAATCATCAGCGAAGCAAATACAATGGTGACTGTTGCGTCTGCGCTTTCTCCTGCTTCGAAGTTCGATGTCCTGAGTTTCTCGGATCTGATTCCTTCGCTGATTGGAAGCAGAGAGCTCTCTGATGGCGATCTTGTTATCGATGGTATCAAGAGCAAGTACATTGAGATCGGTCTCAGGGTATATGATGAGATCAATGCAATCATAAGCAAGGATAGCTATAAGCAGGCTATATCCGCTCTCAGGCTTCATAAGGCTGCTTATGAGACTATGGTCGCAACTACCGATCTGCTTAAGGACACTGCCGAGCTGAATAACCAGATAGGAAACAACCTCAATGCATTCATCCAGTACATTGTAGCAAGCGCAATTGTTGAGGCTGATAATCTCTATGGTGCTGTATACAATGCTGTTGGAAAGCCTGAAGGTATTCCTAATACAGTGATCGGCGTTCTTGCTAATATCTACTCGTACAACAAGGATAACAATGGATTCAGCGAAAACATCATTATCCCAGAAATGTACATTAAGCTGAAAGAAAGCATCACCAATGATGATATGCTTTCTAAAATTAAGACAGAAGCATATAAAGCACTCAATATTATTGGTGTTAATTCCAATATGACGATAGTCACAATCAATAAAGTCCTTAAGAGTGGCCTGAAGCTTGATTCGATTCTCAGTGGTGTCGATCTGGAATCCATTTTCTCAGATGAAAAGCTTGAGGAATTGATTG
>JAXFQZ010000182.1:0-15681 GCA_034178685.1 Candidatus Ornithospirochaeta sp.
TGCTCCAATAACGTAATCGCTTTGATTCATTTCTGATGGAGGAAAGCGGGATTATCTGCTTTCCTCCTTATCTATTCCATTCATGGAGGTAATTATGGCAATCGCATCTTTGGTTCTTGGTATCATATCGCTTTGCATGTCAATTCTTTCCTTAGGTTCCCTAGGCTTCATAGGATGCATCTGCGCAGTCCTGGGAATAATCTTCGGCGCTCTTGGAAAGAACGACGAGAAGAACGGCGGCATGGCAAAGGCAGGGCTTATCTGCTCTATCATCGCACTTTGCTTCGGTCTTCTGCTACTCGTTCTCTGTGCTGGCGCTGTAGGCTGCATGGCAACGCTATAAAGGCGCCGATGCTGCCCTGCTTCTCCATACTGGGAATCACGATCCATTCATATGGGCTCATGGCTGCGCTTGCGCTCATTGCAGCAAATGCGTCAGCCTTTCCTATAATAAGAAGGAAGCGAATATCGGCTTACGAGATAATGCTTCTTGAGGCATATATGCTTCTAGGAGCGCTGCTTGGCTCCAAGCTTCTATATCTCGCTGTCTCGTTCAGGGAAATCGACTGGAGGCTTTTCCTTTCATCCTTCGATTACTTCTCTGCCCTTCTGAATTCAGGCTTCGTCTTCTATGGAGGACTGATAGGAGGAATCGCATCCTTCTTCCTGGGCGCGCATATACATGGCTGCGATGGGTTATCGATCCTTGATGATTTCATATATGCAGTCCCTCTTGCGCATGGTATCGGAAGAATCGGATGCTTTTTATCCGGGTGCTGCTATGGCGTTGAATACGATGGCATTCTTGCAGTCCATAATGCATACCTGCCATATACTGTCTTTCCTGTGCAGCTGCTCGAAGCCGCTCTTCTTTTCATCCTTTCGGCGTATCTTCTTATGCTTACTATGAGAAACGCAAGGAATCGGACAAGGATCTATCTTCTATCCTATTCGGCAATCAGATTCATGACTGAGTTCTTCCGAGCAGACGCTGCAAGAGGGAGGATAGGAGGAATCAGCCTCAGCCAGGCTATATCGCTGGCAATCCTCATATCGGTGATTATTTCACTTCCATTTATCCCAGATCGCGATCAGAATGCAAATGATCGGGTATAGCGATCCCTGCATCTTGAAAGAATCCCGGAATTCTGATAGATTCCAAGTACTGCGTAAGCAGAATTTCCGCCCGTATGGGTGAGATACAGAGTGGGGACTAATAAGTCACGCGTAAGGGAGATTACTATGGCAGTAGTAACAATGAAGAGCCTGCTTGAGTCAGGCGTACATTTCGGCCATCAGACAAAGAGATGGAATCCAAAAATGGCTCGCTTTATCTTTACAGAGAGAAACGGGATCCATATCATCGACCTCCAGAAGACATCAGCATGCATCGTAGAGGCATATGAGGCTGTCAGGGCACAGGTCAAGAACGGAAAGACAATCCTTTTCGTAGGAACAAAGAAGCAGGCACAGCAGGCTATCGAGACAGAGGCAAAGAGATGCGGAATGCCTTATGTTTCAAATCGCTGGCTCGGCGGTATGCTTACAAACTTCTCAACAATCAAGAAGAGCATCGCTAAGCTCAAGAAGATCGAGAAGATGGAAGCTGACGGAACATTCGCTTCCCTCACAAAGAAGGAAGTCGCTCTATATACAAAGGAAAAGAACAAGCTTGAGAAGAACCTTGGCGGCATCAAGGATATGAAGGAGCTTCCAGGCGCTCTTTTCGTCATCGATACAAAGAAGGAAGCTCTTGCTGTAGCAGAGGCAAAGAGACTCAACATCCCTGTAATCGCTGTTGTAGATACAAACTGCGATCCAACTGATATCACATACCCTATCCCAGGCAACGATGATGCTATCAGGGCTATCTCGCTCTTTGTTGAGATCATCGCAAATGCAGTCATCGACGCAGACAGCGAGGCTGGCATCCAGATCATCGAGTCACTTGACGATGAGGACGAGGAGACAGCTATCAACGCAAATCCTGTAGAGAACAAGGATCAGGATGATGAGGAGATCGAGGATTACTCCAACTATGTCCCAGCTGAGGAGAAGCCAGAGGAACCAGTTGCAGAGGAAGATGACGAAGAAGAGTTCTTCAACAAATAAGGAGAGATAAGATGGCAATCAACGCTTCAGATGTAAAGAAACTCAGAGATGCTACCGGTGCAGGAATGATGGACTGCAAGAAGGCTCTCACACAGGCTGATGGAGATTTCGCAAAGGCTGAGAAGATCCTCAAGGAGATGGGACTTGCAGCTGTTGCAAAGAGACAGGACAGAGCTACAGAGAACGGCCGCACATTCGTTGCTGTCAAGGGAAACAAGGCAGTTCTTCTCTCTCTTTCATGCGAGACAGACTTCGTTGCATCCAACGCAGAATTCGCTAAGCTTGGAAACAATCTCTGCCAGGTCATCCTTGAGAAGGGATATACTGAGATCAACGATGAGCTCAAAGGCATGGTCAACGACCTTATCGCAGTGATCAAGGAGAACATGAACCTCGTGAAGTTCGCTGTTTATGACATTCCTGAGAACGGATATGCTTCGACATATGTCCATGGCGAGGGTGCTGTATCCGTACTCGTAGTGCTTACAGCAGAGAACCCAGAGGCATTCAAGGAAGCCGATGTCGAGGAGTTCGCTCATGACCTCGCTCTCCACGTAGCTGCTTACAAGCCTCAGTTCCTCAATGCACAGGTTGTTCCAGAGGATTACAAGGAAGAGCAGCTTTCCATCTTCAGGGCACAGGTTGCTCAGGACGAGAAGCTTGCTTCAAAGCCAGAGAAGGTCAAGGAAGGCATCATCAACGGAAAGCTTTCCAAGCTCTACAAGGAAGTCTGCTTCGTTGAGCAGGCATTCGTCAAGGACGACACAAAGTCAGTGAAGCAGGCACTTGCAGATGTCGCAAAGGCTCATGGCACAAAGATGGATGTCGTAAGCTACTGCTTCTATCAGGCTGGCGTTAACGGCTAAGGAGGAATTATGCAGAGCGTAATCGACAACTGCGATTCGAAGATGAAGAAGTGCATCGCTGCTCTTTCAACTGAGTATTCAGCTCTCAGGACAGGAAGGGCTTCAGCAGCGCTCTTCGATAAGATCAAGGTTGATTACTATGGCGCAGAGACTCCCCTTTCGCAGGTTGCATCGATAAGCGTGCCAGAGGCACGCCTTGTCGTGATCCAGCCATGGGACAAGAGCCTGCTCTCAGCTATTGAGAAGGCTATCCAGAAGTCAGAGCTCGGACTCAATCCGAACAATGATGGAAAGCTCATCAGGATCAACTTCCCGCCTCTGACGGAGATGAGAAGAAAGGAGCTTGCAAAGAGCGCCAAGGCTACAGCCGAGAATGCGCGTGTTGCAGTCCGCAATGTCCGCAGAGAGGCTATGGAGACACTGAAGAAGATGCAGAAGGCATCAGAGATCAGCGAAGATCAGCAGAAGGAAGGCGAGACAAAGATCCAGAAGCTGACCGATCAGGCCATCCTTGAAATCGGCAAGGTTGCTGAGGCCAAGGAAAAGGAAATCATGGAGATATGATCAATGCCTAGGGTTAACGCCCTAGGCTTTTTACTGTATGGGAAAAGAACTCACTCATCTTGCAATCATAATGGATGGAAACGGGCGATGGGCAAGCAGGAGAGGACTGATGCGCTCAATCGGCCATAAGGAAGGGATTAAGGCTGTAAGAAGCGCAATAAGGTTCTGCCTCGATAACGGCATACCGTATCTATCCCTATTCTGCTTCTCAAAGGAGAACTGGAAGAGACCTGAGACTGAAGTCAGGACTCTATTTGCCATCCTCTCGGAATGCGCAGATAGATATCTTCCGGAGCTTCTCAGCCTTGATGTCTCCGTCAGGATCGCAGGTTCCAGGGATCGTCTTCCCAAGCCGCTTATCGAGAAGCTTGACAATGCTGTAGCCTCCACATCGGGAGGAAGAAGCCTTATTCTCCAGCTGATGATTGATTACAGCGGGAGCGAGGAAATAGCGAGAGCTGTCAATAGAGCGATCCGGAAGGGTATTGAGAATATCGATGAGAGGGCTATCAGAGCGAATCTGGACAACCCAGATATCCCGGATGTCGATTTCCTGATACGTACAGGAGGTGAAAAACGCCTCAGTGGCTTCCTCACCTATCAGTCAAGCTATGCAGAGCTAGGTTTTTATGATAAACTTTGGCCTGATTGGGATGAAGCCTCGCTCAGAGCATCAATTGAAGATTACAGAAGAAGAGACAGGCGTTTTGGAGGACTGAATGACATCAATGAGTAAACGTATACTGACAGCTCTGGTTGCAGTTCCTCTCATACTCATCATCATTCTCTGCTTTCCCCATATGGATCATCTTGCATTTCTCATTCTATTGTCAGCGGTATGCTTCCTTGCATCCCTGGAGATGGTCGGCATCCTTAACCATGAAGGGAAAAAACCTGCCGCTGTATCGCTATTCTGCTTCCTGCTTCCTATTGCAAGGTATATAGAGAACCGGTATTTCCCAGGAACATCCCTTACTCTCTTCTCATTTATCATTCTTTCTTCCATTTCGCTCGCGATTGAGGTATTCTCCAGTTCCAATGATGACTTCAGGAAGACAATAGACATAAACTCGCGTTCAATCCTTGCTCTGGTTTACCCAGGGCTCTTTTCCGTCTTCATCGAGGATATCTGCTTCATGCCCGAAGCAAGCGCATATCTGATCCTGTTCTTTGTCTTTGTTTTCGGATCTGATTCATTCGCTTTATTCTTCGGCCTTGCTTTCGGAAAGAACAACAAGGGATTCGTCAAGGTAAGCCCAAACAAGAGCATTGCAGGATTCATCGGAGGGATCATGGTACCTTCTCTCCTAGGATTATGCGCAAGGCTGCTTTTTCCCGGGATATTCGCATTCTCATACGCAGAGGGCTTCATTCTCGGATTTGCCGCATCAGCGGCAGCGGCTCTCGGGGATCTTGTTGAATCCGCATTCAAGAGAAGCGCAGCTATCAAGGATAGCGGAGTGCTCATACCAGGAAGAGGCGGAGTGCTTGATTCTATTGATTCTCTCCTGCTGGCTGCACCAGTTTTCGTATTCTTAGCAAAGGTCTTTCTTCATTGACACGAAAAGCGCTTATTCTAGGAGCTACAGGCTCCATCGGAACTACATTCTTTTCTGCATACAGACGCCTCAAGCCTGAATTGAGCATTGCTGGCGTTGCTTCATTCTCCTCGCCTTCTCTTGTCGATCTTGCATCGGAATTCAGCTGCCCATACTGCTATTCCGATAGCTCCGATATCAAGGCATTCATTTCCAATACCGATGCAGATATCGTTCTCAATGGCATTTCCGGCTCCGAGGGGCTGAAGGCTACGCTCTATGCACTTGAATCTGGCAAGGATGTCGCGCTTGCCAATAAGGAGTCTATTGTAATGGGCGGCAGATGGCTTCTTGAGAAAGCAGATGCGCTAGGCAGAAGGATAATACCGGTCGATAGCGAGCACAGCGCAATATACAGCCTTCTCAGGTCAAGGGATGCCGAGCGCCTCATTATAACTGCCTCGGGCGGGCCCTTCTTCAATAGGAAGGACCTTAGCAGCGTTACCGTTGAGGAAGCATTGAACCATCCGACATGGAAGATGGGGAAGAAGATCACAATCGATAGCGCAAGCCTTGCGAATAAAGGCCTTGAGGTAATAGAGGCAAGCTATCTATTCGATTTCCCTGCAGATAGGATCGATGTCGTTATCCATCGCCAGTCAATTGTCCATTCGATGATACAGACCAGGGAGAATGCTGTGTATGCCCAGCTATCGAAGCCTGATATGGCATTGCCTATCATCTCTGCGCTTACAGAAGGTCTTCCTGGATCGGAGGATATCGTCAAGCCGCTTGATTTCAGGAATCTCGAGCTTACATTCTCAAGCTGGGACAAGACTCAGTTCCCTATGCTTGGATACGCTTATGATGCGCTTCGGATGGGAGGATTCTACCCTATTGCCTACAATGCCGCAGATGAGATTGCCGTCAATGCATTCATTAACGGAAGAATAGCCTTCTGCGATATCCCAATGACAGTAAGGCATGTGCTGGATCATGATTTCTCAGGAAGGATCGTGGATCTCGATTCAATCATGGAGATGGATGCAGAAGCAAGAAGGCTTGCTTCCGAGGAAATAGATGCTTAGCTACATTGCTTATGTCGCTATCGGGCTCATTGGCATCAGCATGATGCTGCTCATTCATGAGCTAGGGCATTTCATCGCAGCGCGCCTCCTCAAGGTCGATGTAGAGCTTTTCTCTATTGGCATGGGTCCTAAGCTGATTTCATTCATGGGACGCACCACAGAATACAGGATTTCCCTCATTCCATTCGGAGGCTACTGCAGGATGAAGGGATCGACAGACCTTGCAAAGGCAATATCCGATAAATCAGATAGGATCGTAAGCGAGAAGCACTCCTATTTCGCAGCTTCTCCTGCAATCAGATTCCTTATTTATCTTTCAGGTCCGCTAGCAAGCTTCATCACTGCACTTCTTTTCTTCTCCTTATCACTCTATATCCCCGTCGATCATCTCTCAGATCCTGCAATCGCTGTGCCATGCGCTGACTATGGGAATGTCTTTCCTGGAATGCCTAGGCAGAGCGCCATCGAGAAAGGCGATAGGATCATAAGCGCAGATGGCGTCGATGTAGCAGACTGGCAGGACTTCGAGCGCATTGCAAAGGGTAAGAACGGTGAGGATCTTTCTCTTATGATTGAGCGCGATGGAGAAATACTGCCAGTAACTCTCAAGAGCCTTGAATACAATGGGGAGAGCACATATTCCATAGCCCTGCTGAAGAAGCCGGTGATAGGAAGATCGGAATCGGACCTGTTTCAGGAGGGAGATGAGATAATCGCTGTCAATTCCATCCCTATTGATTCAACTTACGATATATTCACTCTCACTCTTCCATTTGACATCACGATAAGACGCAATGGCAAGGAAAGAAGCATAAGTATAATGACATCCTCCCTTCCATTTGCTTGGAAGAGCAGTATGAGAAGATACAGGGACTCAGACCATCCGATCAAGGATGGATTTGGGAAGGTCATCGCTTTGTCTGAATCAATCCTGAAGTCATTGGGAGCTCTTCTATCATTCCAGTTCGGTGAGATCACAAGGCTTCTTACAGGACCTGTTAAGGCAGCTGAGTCAATCGGAAGGATATCAACGCTTGCATTCAGCCAGTCTTCGTTCTCAGGAGTAAGGAGCTCCCTTATTCTTCTAGCTATCGTATCGACATCTATTGCCATTGGCAACATCCTGCCAATCCCCTCCTTCGATGGAGGCCAGATGCTTATATGCATTGCAGAGGCCATCCATGGAAAGGGACTGAAGCCAAGGACATATCTTCACCTTCAGCTGTTTGGGATAGCAGCTGCTCTTGTGATTATGGTCAGCATGTACTGGCTCGATTTCCTCGATATTCTCGGAATATGATCACTTGCTGTATTTCTTCTCAGGGCTTGCAGGCTCGATGAATTCTTCGCTCTGCGATATGTTCTCAAACGAGGTGGTGGCAGCATCATATCCTACCTTGAATGAACCGGTCTCGCCATTCCTCTGCTTTGCAACGATTACCTTCGTTACCTGCAGCGTGGCATTTCCATTAGCATCCTTGGCATTCTTGAGCTTCTCCTCCTCTGTGAGCATCCTCTTTCTATGAAGGAACATTACGATATCGGCATCCTGCTCGATAGAGCCCGATTCCCTGAGATTTGATAGAATAGGCTCCCTTTCCTCGCTATCGCGGGATACCTGGCAAAGTGCCACAACAGGGATCTTCAGTTCCCTGGCAAGGCTCTTGAGTGCCTTGGATACAGCAGAGACAACCTCATGCCTGGGCACATTCGCATTCAGCGAAGGATCGATGAGGCCGATATAATCGATTACGATGATATCGATATTCTTCTCCCTCTTCATCCTTCTGGCCTTTGACCTGAGCTCTGATAGCTTGATATTTGGTATATCTACAATGAATAGCTTCTTGGAATACAGAAAGTCAGCTGCCTGATTGAGCTTATCGAATTCATCCTCATCGAACTGTGCCTTCACGATATTCGACATCTTCACCTTGCTTACAGTCGAAAGAAGCCTCTCTGTTATCTTCTGACCGGACATCTCAAGGGAGAAGAAGGCAACGGACTTGTTGTCCCTGATCATGTTGCGGATCATCGAGACACCGAAGGCTGTCTTACCTATTGAAGGCCTGGCTGCGAGGATCACATAATCCTCAGGTGAAAGACCTCCGTTTGTATACTTATCGAGAGTCTGGAAGCCTGTGAGGATCTTATCGTCAGGAGCTTCGCCTGACATCCTCTTGATGATCCTGTCAACGACATCGGAGACATTCTTCTCAATCGAATAATCCTGGTTGTCGGTGAGATTGATCTCTGAAAGCCTGCCAAGCTCCTGCTCGCTTTCATCGAGGATCTGGTAGATATCCTCCTTCTCATCGAAGGCCGATTCCCCGAATCTGCTTCCTATGGAGAAGAGCTGGCGCCTGATGGACATCTCCTTGATCATCTGGGCATACTTGTCGGTATTAGAGACTACCGAAACGGATTCAGTGAGGCTTGCTATGTACGCATATCCCCCTGCTTTATCAAGAAGGCCCTTCTTCTTCAGATAATCAATGAGCGTGATTATATCGACCGGCTTATTCGAGATATTCTTCATCTCCGATATGGCTTTGAATATCTCGGCATTTGCCGGCTGATAAAAATCGGAGGCCCCGATTATAGTGACAACACTATCAAAGGCCTCCTGGTTGAGTAACAATGCACCAAGAACAGCCTTTTCCGCTTCATCGTTATGAGGAAGCGTCCTGAGATTCTTGGTATCTGCCATGATATACTCCCTTATGCTTCTTCCTTGTCAGCAGCAGCTGGCTCCTCTGCAGGAGCTTCTGCTTCAGCAGCTTCAGCAGCTGCGGCAGCAGCCTCAGCCTCAGCCTTTGCCTTCTCCTCTGCAGCCTTTCTCTCTGCTTCAGCCTTAGCCTCTGCCTTTACCTGAGCCTCTGACTTAACAACGAGCTTAACATGGGAAGACTCATTTTCATAGAGGTGAACGACAACTGTGTAGTTTCCAGTCATCTTGATTGCATGAGTAGCAACCTCGAGCTTCTTCCTCTCGATATCGTATCCGAGCTTCTTGAGCTCCTCCTGTACCATCTGGCTTGTAACAGAACCGAAGAGCTTACCGGACTCACCTGCAGATACTACGATTGTGAGAACTGTATTGTCGAGCTTCTCCTTAAGGGATGCAGCAGCTGCTCTCTTCTCGATCTTCCTCTTCTCGATAGCATCAGCGCGGGAAGCGAAGATAGCGGCATTTGCCTTATTGTAGATTACTGCAGTTCCGGAAGGAAGAAGGTAGTTGCGGGCATATCCGTCCTTTACAACTACAACGTCTCCCTCTTCTCCAAGGTGAACAACGTCCTGATTAAGAATGATCTTCATTTTTCACTCCTGTCTTCTTCAGATCGAAGAAGTTCTCCAATGCTCCAGCAAGTGGCAGAGCAAGGATTATGATTATGTTTATCCCCGGTATTACCATGGATATGAAGAATATGATCATGAAGAGCGTAAGGCTCCTCAATCTCTGGATATTCCTTCTCAGACGCGCATATACAACCGTGAAACCCTCAACAGAGTATACGCTAGTCCAGAAACCAGCTACGTTGAGCACTGCTATCTGGATAACCAGCGGTATCGATATAAAGCGGGAGGCAAGAACCAGGGTCCATGAGAGAATGAGACACCAGATATAGTTCTCTCTGAGCTCAAAGCATGAAACCCTGTCTTCCCAGCTGCTTTCTTTTGAATGCTTCATGGTCTCATAAACAAAACCATTAGCACAGACAACCATGAATACCATAGGAAGCAGGAAGGACAGAACCGTCAGAAGCACAAGCTGGAATGCCAGCTCGACATTCATGTTCGGGTCTATGATCTTCATGATATCCGCAAATATCATGGAAAACGCATCCGAATACATTGAATACAATCCATTGCGGAGCGCCGTATCGAATACCAGCATTGCAGCAACGATGCCGATTGCAATAAGAAAAGGAACCATGGCAAGCATTACCCTTGCTTCGGTCTTCTTCCTATCGCTCCACATCCATGCCATGCCTGACGCTGACAGCGTCAAAGGGATCAATAGCACTAATATCATATGCAGCCAGGCAAGCTTCTCAGAACCGGGCTTATTCATCCAGAGCTCAAGAGCAAAGACGATAGCCAGCTCAATCAAGACAAGAAGGGAAGCCTTCTTCTTTCCGAACTGCATAGAGAAAAGCAGGAGGGGCAAGATAAAGAATATCTGTCCTATAGCTATGTTATACAGCATTGTGCTAAGGACAATGGAGAAGACAGCTGTCTTAAGCTCCCCTTTCTCTTTCCCCCTCTCTACTTCGTCCGTCATCACTTCTTCTCGAATGGAAGGTATGCGAGAACCCTGGCCCTCTTGATCTCTCTGTTGAGAGCTCTCTGGTGCTTAGCGCATGTGCCAGTGATTCTTGCAGGAAGGATCTTACCGCGCTCTGTGATGTAGCGGCGGAGCATGTCAGGGTTCTTGTAGTCAGCTGGTGCGCTGCCCTGGCAGAACTTGCAGACCTTCTTCTTGAATCCTACTTTCCTAGCTCCGGACTTCCTGTCCTTAAGAGCTCCCTTATCCATTTCGTTGAAATCCTTATCTTCACGCATTTGTTTTCTCCTAAATCAGAATGGTATTGAATCATCCTGGAAATCCTCTGGACCAGACACGCTCTCAGCAGGAGCTGGTGTGCGGTACTGATTCTGAGGTCTTTGAGCTACAGGCTGAGACTGCCTAGGGCTGTCGCCAGTCTGCTGTCCTGATGAAAGAAGAGATAGGCTATTGACGAATATCTCAACCCTTGACCTGCTCTGTCCATCGGATTCCCACCTCGACTGCCTCAGCTCGCCCTGGATCGAAACCTGCCTGCCCTTTGTCAGGTAAGCATTAACGGCCTCAGCGCTTTTTCCGAAATAGACGCAATCGAAGAAATTGGGCTCATCCTCCCACCTGCCGTCAGCATTCCTCTTTCCTCTGTTGACTGCTATGGAAAAACGGACGAGAGCTCCCCCATTCTGGGAATAGCGCATCTCGCTATCCCTGGTCAGACGGCCTACAAGAGCTACGACATTCAGATCACTTGCCATATCCTACTCCTAATCAGATCTTCTCTGGATTGACGAACAAGAACTTAAGAACCAGTGTTGAAAGCTGGAAAACGTTGTTCATCTTGGAAATCGATGCTGAATCAGCATTGATCTCAAAGTAAACATAATGGCCTTTTTCCTGCTTCTGGATTACATAGGCGAGAGTCTTTACTCCGAGGTCTTCCTGCTTTGTGATCTCTACGCCATTTGCCTTGAAGGTATCAGTAACGAACTGAAGACCCTGCTGCATCTTCTCTTCATCTGCGTTAAAGATGACGGTGAACTCATAATTGTTGATCATGGTTCCTCCTTATGGTCTAAAATTTTAAATTTCTGATCCGGATACACCGGATAAAGAGGCTATATTAAGTTATAATACTGGCGGAAAATAGTCAATAGACATAGCAGCCTATTGCCTATGCAGTCTTCCTGGCTTCAAGCTTCATAATGCATAGAAGCATATGCCTCTATCATCATAATCCATATCATAATGCCATGAAAGACTAATCAGATCATGCTAGAATGTGAGCATGTTCGATGCTCATGCCCATATCGGCATCCCAACAGATAGAGCCATTGTATGCTCATCCTCTCCAGAGGAGTGGCCAATGATGGCTGATTATCGCTATAGATTCATAGGATTGCTTCCAGGAAACATGCCTATCGATATATCCGAAATGGCTGATAGAGCTAGTCGATTCTATGGAATCGGGGAAGTCGGCATAGACAGAAGATATCCAGGAATAGAGGATCAGGTATCATTCCTGAAGGCCGCTCTCAGCCTTTCGAAAGAGCTCAGGGTGCCTGCAGTGCTGCATATCGTAGGCTTCTATGAAGAGGCGCTGAAGGCTATCAGGGAAACAGGCAACAGGTATTTCATGGTGCATGGCTTTACCGGCTCCTATGAGATAGCATCCAGGATTATGGACCTAGGAGGACTCATATCCCTTGGCCCAAGGGCTGAGAGATGCAAGGCCTTCAGCAGGCTTATCACGCTTCCCTTCGTTACAGAGACAGATATGAAGACGGGCCCTGGGCAGAAAGCAGCGCTCTCTGCCTGGAATGAGAAGCTATCGCTTCTTACAGGAAGGGACATTGAAAGCGAAAGCGGAAAAGCAATACAATCCTTTCTATGTCGGAAGAGCAGTTCATAAGGATTTCAAGATTCATAGGAGATGGGAATGTGAGCCTTCTCCATTCAAAGTGCGTATCCGTAGTAGGAGTCGGAGCTGTCGGGGGCTTTGCGATCGAGGAGCTTGCGCGCTCCGGCGTCGGGGAGCTGAGGATAATGGATTTCGACAGGGTTGCTGAATCGAATATCAACCGCCAGATCATAGCAACGCACTCCACTGTCGGCCAGTACAAGACAGAGGTGATGGAAAGAAGGATACACGACATAAACCCTGACTGCATCGTCAGGTCCTATACCGCATTCGCCGATTCCTCCAATAGGAGCCTCATATTCGACGGCTCTGACCTGGTTCTCGACTGCATAGACACGCTCTCTGCGAAGATCTCGCTTCTCGAGGATGCATATAAATCCGGCAAGAGGATCATCTCATCCATGGGAGCAGCCTTAAGGCGCGATATATCGCTTATCAGAACCGCTGACCTCTTCGATACATATGGCTGCCCTCTTGCGAAGCTGGTGCGCTCCGGCCTGAGGAAACGAGGTGTAGGAAGGGGCATAATGACTGTCTTCTCTCCCGAGAATGTCAGATTCGATTACATAGACCCTGAGATCGATAATCAGGCAGAGGAAGGAGAATCGGGAAGAAAGCGAAGGGTTCTCGGGTCCCTGCCGACGATCACTGCATGCTTCGGAATCAACATGGCGCATCTTGCTCTCAAGGCACTGCTTCCTGACGGCACGCTTGAAGGAAGCACCTGCAGCTGACATTTTTCATCACTTCTCCTGTTAATAAGGCATAGGAGAAGAAAAGATGAAGAAAACATTTCTTGCCGTTCTGATGATCATAGCATTGATCGCAGTCTCATGCTCCAATGAAAGCGCGGGCACAACAGAGCTTGAGGTCAGGATCCTCGACCAGTCTTCAAGGGCTATAATGCCAGAGAACCAGGGTCTTATGAATCCTGCGAGCTACAGGATAACGCTGACTCTTCCAGATGGAAGCCAGAAGGTTGTTCAATCCGGAGAAGCATCCACTGTGATAACAGGAATCCCGATCGGAGTATACACAATCGCAGCAGAGTCACTCGATTCAGAGGGAAAGACAATCGCAAGGGGATCTGCAGAGTACAGGCTATACAAAGGGCATAACAGCGCAACCGTCACGCTCTCGGAGCTTGAAGGAAACGGAAGCATGGAAGTGACGGTATCCTGGAATCCAAAGAGCGTTGAGCAAAATCCGATAGTTGAGCTAGAGCTCTTCAGCCAGGGAGGGGAAACGGTTCAGATTCCATCGGAATCCATCCTTCAGAACAATATAGAGGGAAGCACAAAGCTCACTATCCCATCCCTTCCTGCCGGCTCATACAGCCTCCATGCAAGACTGAAGAGCGATGGCTATTATGTCAGCGGCATAGTAGAGGCAATAAGGATCGCAAGGGACCAGAAGAGCAGCGGAAGCCTCGTATTCGTGATCGGAAACACTTCCACTGTCATGAACCTCGGCATCCAGGACAACACATCCAGCCCTATCACAGGAACGATCACAGCTGATCCTGAGACAGTCTCCAATTCAGAGGCAACGCAGGTTACATTCACATTCACGCCTGGATCCCTGCCTTCCGGAATAAGCGCGGGAGATATAACAGCAGAGTGGTTCTATGAAGGCGAGTCCATCGGATCGGGCCTTGTCAAGACGCATACTCCGCTGCCCGGAAAGACAAGATACGATGTAATCGTCAGGCATTCCAAGCTTGGCTCGATGGGGTCTGCTACGATAATATACAGCATGCCCTACTATACAGTATGAGAACAGCCCTCCTTCGCGGAGGGCTATTTCATGAATGAACCGCCAGATTTCTCTGACGGTTCCTTAAACATAAGACGAAGATTATTTCTTCTTGTGTCTATTCATTCTGAGCTTTTTCTTTCTCTTATGAGTTGCGATCTTATGCTTCTTTCTTTTCTTTCCGCAAGGCACAGTGATGCTCCTTATTCCATATGGATTTTAATGTAATTACAATAAGCTATTATCTGTAAATGGCTAACACCCGTCAAGTGGGATTAAAGCAATCATCGCGTCTTTCTGCTCTTTTTTGCAGTATTGCGCCATTTTGAAAGCTGACAGCAATGCCTGCTTCAGAAGCAGTATTCCTTCTTTCGCCTGTTCTTGGTTCCCGGCTTCTGCATGCCTTGCATTATCCGGATAACCTGTTTACGCAAAACCAGCAGCATTCGACTGGCACCATAGCACATCCACATTGAAGCTACCTGAATGCTTATACGTAACCTGCTGCGCTTCGCGACAGAGTCTATTCTATCAGGCTCTTGCTTATTCCTTCCTGTTCAGCTCATATATCGAATGGCCTTATTGAATCTGCCCATGTGCTTTCCTGCTCCCGGAATCATATCGCAAAGAAGAGTCTCTGCATTCAGATGCTGCTTTTCCATTACTCCTAGAAGACAGACGTCCATACAATGGACAAGCAAGCTATCATCCTAGGCATTATCTGAGTCAGTCTCATTCCGCTTTCATAAAACGCTCTTTATAGCACAAAGGAACAAATCGTCATGCTTTGGTGCATAACCTGTTCAGAGCTTTAGCTGCGGACAGAGGATCAGAACTCTCCCTGCCACTTGATTGTCGGATTCCATGCATCCCATCCGGCTCCAGGAATCGAGTCCTTGGGTTTATCAATGCAGATTTCCGGACCGTAACACTGATCGAATGCATGATTTCCAATTGAAACAACAGATGCAGGAATAACGAATCTTCTGATTCCCCAGCATCTGTAGAAAGCGTAATCTCCTATTGAAGTCACTGTTTCTGGAATGGAAATCTCAGATATGCTCTGGGATTCGGAAAAGGCCTTTGCTTCGATAGTTGTTATGCCATCAAGTATAGTGACACTCTTGATATAGCGGTTGTACTGAAAAGCTCCTTCCGATATCGCATTTGTTACCGGCCTGATTGTCAGATCTATCCAATTATAGCAATCAGCCAAAGCCATGTTTCCAAAAAATACTACTGTATCAGGAATGCTCATGCTAGTAAGGCTGTCACAGCTTTCAAAGGCATGATGATCAATCCTAGTCACTGAATCCGGTATAAGGACCTCAGTGATGCTATCGCAGTTCCTGAAAGCGTATTCATTGATTTCCCCAACGCCATCCGGTATGGTTATGCTCTCCAGTTTATAGCACTCTGCAAATGCATTGCTTCCAATGGCTTTAACAGAATCAGGAATCCTTATGCTGGTGATGCCTGTGCAGCCTTCGAAGGTTCCATAATCAATAGCAGTTACAGAATCAGGTATTGCGATTTCAGTAAGACTAGT
>JAXFQZ010000183.1:0-8866 GCA_034178685.1 Candidatus Ornithospirochaeta sp.
TGGGATACTGATGCTTGTGATGCTGTTCCAGAATATATCAAGGGGAATGGCTTCCTGGAAGAGGGTCAGGCAGATACTAGATGCAGATCAGATGCAGGATGGGGAATTCGAGAAAAGCACCCCGATCAAGGGCGATATAGAGTTCAGGAATGCCTCATTCGGGTATCCTGGCAGCGACAAGAGGGTACTGGAGGGAGTCAATCTCCATATACATCCTGGGGAGACTGTTGCGATAATGGGAACCACTGGATGCGGAAAGAGCACGCTCATCTCCCTTATTCCGCGCTTCTATGACGCAAGCGAAGGCGAGGTGCTTGTGGATGGCGTGGATGTAAGGGAATACAGGCAGAGGGCCCTTAGGGATAGGATTGCGATAGCGATGCAGAAAAGCGAGCTCTTCTCCGTATCGATTGCGGAGAATATCCTATGGGGAGATCCTGAGGCATCCGGGGAGAGGATAGAGAAGGCAGCCTCTGTTGCGCAGGCAGATTGCTTCATAAGGGAAATGGAGGCAGGCTATGGCAGCATTGTCGCAGAGAGGGGAATGAGCCTTTCAGGAGGGCAGAAGCAGAGAGTATCCCTAGCCAGGGCTGTGATAAAGGATGCAGAGATCCTTATCCTAGATGATGCTACGAGCGCTTTGGATCTGAAGACAGAAGCAGAACTGTATAAGGCTCTTGATGCGTCGAAGCCCGATTGCACGAAGATCATTGTCGCCCAGCGCATCGCATCCGCAAGGAGGGCCGATAGGATCGTGATTCTCGATAATGGGAGAATCGCTGCATCGGGAAGCCATGAGGAGCTTCTATGCACATGTCCTTTGTATAAGGAGATAGCCAGATCCCAGATGGGAGAGGAGGCCTTGGCATGAGCCTTGTGCTATCAGGGCTTTCTGAAATGCTTGGACTTGATAGCGGATCCGGCTTCGTCCTGGGCGTTATCATCGGCACAGCTGGAATGCTTGCGATAGGCTGTGCCTATCCGATATACAGCCATGTCCTGAAAAGGGAGAGGAAGAGGATCGCTCCTGAGATCCTGAGGCTTTCAGAGAAGCTGATGAAGCAGCCATTGGCCTGAAGGCTTCGAGGGGAGAGGCCTAGGTTGCTTGCGTCGATTATGCATGATTAAAGGATCGATTATCCTGCTTTCAGCCATTCTTTCTGCAGTAAAACCTGAAAGCAGGGAAAGGCACCTTTCCTTCAATCGGATCCCAGCTTTCCCTTGTATAGGTACAGACCCAGCACTGCATTGAAGACCACAGCTGAGAATGTGCTTAACCTCTCGAAGAGCCCGAAGACTGCCTTGGGCAGGAAGGCCGTCCCGATGGGGCCTGCTACCATTGCAATGAGTGCAGCCAAGGCCCATTTCCCAAGACCCGGAAGCCCCTCCTTGGGGTGCTGCGATCGAGATCATGGCCAGGGACGAAAGGGAAAGGACCACTACAGCGGCTGTTACGATAAGGTGCATAGCGTTCTGGAAGCACATCATTCCGGTGCTTACCCATGGGAACATATCATAGCCGACAGCGCATATCCAATCCATTGCGGCGAATAGCGCAATCCCAAGCCTGAAGAGCTTAGTCCTTGAATCACGTGTTGCGATGAATGCAAGGCTTGCGCATACTGCTGAGCATGGCCTGAAGAGCGCATTGAGCTGATTGGCAAGCGCCTATGATGCCGCTCCTGATGCAGAGAGCTCGCTCACAGCCATCGTCATCCAGTCATATCCAGGATATGCTAGCGGTGAGAAGAAGACCATCGATGCATAGGAAAGAAATGCAAAGGCCCCAGTGAGCCCTGAATGCCTTTTCCACCATGATATGCTCCTTGATGTGATTCTGGAGAAAGAGCATGGAATGCTCAGGAAGAAGAGGGCTGAGCCCTCTTTTTCCTACCAGGTCCTTCCTGCCATCTGCCTGAACTGAGCAACAGTCGGGGTATGGGAATTGAGTCCTCCATCGCATGTCAGGATCTGGCCATTCATGTACGCGGCTTCATCGCTGGCAAGGTATACGCATAGGTGTCCGATATCCTCAGGAGCTCCATAGCGCTTTCCCAGGATATTCGACAGGAAGATATCCTTCAGCACCTGTGGGATCCTTGCCTCGTTCTGAGGTGTCACGATCAGGCCCGGCCTGACGCAGTTGCAGCGTATTCCCTTTGGTCCATACATGCATGCGACGTACTCTGTAAGCTTGTCTACGCCTGATTTCGCGCATGCGTATGCAATAGTGCCGAGATCTCCTCCTGCGCTTGCCATCGATCCTATGTTGATGATGCTTCCTCCCTTCTCGTTCTTCAATAGGTAGGGGAGCACTTCCTTGATCATGCTGAATGTACCTCCAAGGTCGGTAGTGACTACTGCATTGAATTCATCCAGCGTTATCTCATCGACGCGGCCATCCTTCATTCCCATTCCTGCGGCATTGTTGATCAGGACATCTATCCTTCCGTACTTCTCCGCTGTATCTGCAATAAGCGAGTGCATTGCTTCGCGGCTTGTCAGATCGAATGCATGGAACCATGCCTTGCCGCCTTCCTTCTCGATCTCATCGACGACCTTCTGGCCGCGTTCTACATTCCTTCCTGTAATGACGACCTCTGCATTCTCCTTCGCGCAGAGCTTAGCGATCCCTATTCCGATTCCGCTTGTGGAACCGGTAACGATTACTACTTTATCCTTCAGTCTATCCATGGTTTCAAGCCTCCGATTATGATTATTATAGCACGTGATGGTTTGCGGAAATGAAAAAAAGAAGGATTATTGAGTTAAGTTCCATTCTGCTGTTCGATAACAGAGACTTGGCACCTTGAAATCATAAGGCAATGCTCTGGAATCCCCGGTTCCCGATTATTGAGGAATCGGATTCAGGATGGTAATCTTATCCCATTACTTGGAGAATAATGATGAGAAAGACTATTGTTGCACTGATGCTGTTATTTCTGTCATCAATGGCTTATGCTTCTGATAGCCCATGGAGCATAGGGATATCATCAGGCTATAGCAATGCGGCAGTCCTTCAGAATGAAGGCTACAGGATCGACACTGATTACATCAGCGGTCATGGATTCAGCATCTCCGTTCCGGTCAGATACGATGTCAATGGCTATTTCGCTGTTGAAACAGGGCTTACATACATACAGAAGAACTTCCGCCTAAGGAAGATAGGAAGGGAAAGCACATCATCATTCACGATGACTCAGGACCAGATCAATGGCTTTGTCGAGATTCCTCTCTCATGCTGCTTCTCCATCTCAAACGGCATGGCATCAGCTACAGCGTCATTAGGTCCCTATATTGGAATATGGGCCCATTCGTACAGGGTCGAGAAGCCGTATAACTCTTCCAAAGGGCTTGGCGGGGAAGGCTCTGGGGATATTGCAGCCGGTTTCCATTCATTCACCAATGCTGATAACAGATTCGAGTTCGGCTTTCTGTTCTCGGCAGGCATGGAGTTTGATTTTACGAGCTCTATCCTCTTCATTAGGGGGATGTACGATATCTCAGTCACTGACTTAGCAGCCAGCTATCAGATAGACCAGGTTGAGAGCCATAACAGCACGTTCAGGGTTGAGGCTGGCTTGAGATTGCCAATAGGAGGCAGGAGATGAAGAAGTCCATAATACTGATTATTGCAGCTCTGCTGGTTCTCGCATCGTGCAGCGATTTCACTCCAAAGGCTCCGTATGAGTATGCTGATGACGGGACATGGGAAGGCATTTTCTCGGGCTTCTGGCATGGCATGAATGAGAACTACGTGTTCTGGAATGTGGATGATACGGACTGGGATGGTGTCTACAGGAAGTATATGCCTCTATTCAGGGATCTGGGTGAATACGATAATGAGGATACCAGCGAAGATGCTGCCCGCTATTTCTACGATATTGTCTCAGGTCTTTCCGATGGTCACCTCTCAGTCACTGTGAATCTCAAGAACAGCATGTTTGAAGGCGGAGTCGAGAAATTCTCTATAGCGCCTGGGTACATAAGGCTTGCAAAGCAGAATGGCGCAACCGATGACGCTATCTTCGAGGCTGTATATGACAAAAATGATTTCGGCTCGAATATCCTCCCATTCCTGCCTCCTGAGGTTATGAGGGAGAAGACAAGGAACATCCTTTCATATGTATATGGCTTAAGGTTCACGAAAGGCACAGGAAGCGAGATCAGAGACGAAATACTCTTGCATTCTGATTACACGAACTCAGAAGGTAAGACAGTCCTTCTTTATTCAAACGGCCATGCATCATGTGAGACTGTCAGTAAAGACTGGGGTAAGGTGAAGTACTATCCTGTATCGGATGTCCTTGGCGATAACCCGAGCATCAATGACTGCTTCTCTTCATGGACTCTGATGATTGTCCTCAGTACCTCAAGAAGCAGCTCGGATAAAAATGCATACAGCACGACAATCGAATCGATGGCATTTGCTGGCATCACCAAGGATCATGGCAATACTATTCCCGGAATAGTATATACAACCTTCTCGAACTTCATGTTCGCAGGTCTCATCAGATCAGATCATACAAAGGCAGGGACCTATGGATATCTATCGGACTTCCATGATTATAAAGCAGATCCCAGTGTCAAGGGATTGGTTGTCGACGTGAGGGGCAATACCGGTGGATACAACCTGGATAGGGAATACCTATTTGGGGATATAATGAAGGAAAAGCACCAGTTCGGGTACCAGAGGTCCAAGATGGGATATAATAGGCTAGACTTCTCATCGCTGCTTCCTGTCTATATCTACCCTGAAGCAGGGAACCTGCAAGCTATCTATGGCAGCAGCGACGCAACCCATCTCTACGATAAGCCATTTGCCGTAATAACTAACTGCTATAGCGTCTCCAATGCCGAGATGGCTGCTTTTCTTGCAAAGTCCATGCCTAAGGGATGCCAGATCGGAGGAACGACATTCGGTGCTCAGGGAACGCTAGCAGGGGATTACCTTGACCTGAATGCAGGAAGCTTTACTGTCGGGGATTACATCTCCCAGGTGTATACGCCTTTTGCCCAGGTTGTGGATATAAACGGCGTATCGCATGAGGGAAAGGGATGTGTTCCTGATATCGAGGTTCCGTTCAATAAGGACGATTTCGAGAATGGAACAGACAGTCGTCTCCAGAGTGCTTTTGACTGGGTGAAGAGCGCGATTGAGGATTGATAGAATGAGAAGAAAGGACCGTGAGATAACAGACAGGGAGAGGATCCTGGGCATCATGGCATCATGCTCATGCTGCAGGCTTGGGCTTATAGATGGCGATGAGCCATATATAGTCCCGCTGAATTTCGGCTTTGAGACTGAAGAGGGGAATCTTGTCCTCTATTTCCATAGCGCATCGGAGGGAAGGAAGATAGACCTGATTCCAAGGCAGTCAGCAGTGGCCTTTGAGATGGATACTGGCCACAGGCTTGATGGTGGCGAAGATGCATGCTCCTACACATTCTTCTATGAGTGCGTGATGGGAACAGGAAGAATCGGGATAGTAGATGACAGGGAAGGAAAGAAGCACGGCCTTGGCATCATAATGGAGCATTATGCTGGAAAAAGGACATGGGATTACGATGATAGCCTGCTTGATAGAGTGAGTGTACTGAAGCTTGAGGTTGAGACGATTTCGTGCAAGGTGCATTGCTAGGCAATGAAGGGCTCTTTGCTGAGCCCTTCATTCATGCCTGATTCAATCCTTCTTCCAGTGCCAGAGGGTAGAGAGATGCATGGAGTAGGACCTGCGTCTTTCCTCATCGCTCATTCCATCAGGATTCGGCATCACCTTGATTAGAAATGATACAAGGTCCTCCATGCTTTTGTATGCAAAGTCCCCTTCGCTGTAGCACCATCTGCAGTAATCCTCGTTAAGAGATCCATCCTTCTCCTTGCTGAGTAATGAATCATCATCCATCGGCATCCCGCAGCATTGGCATATAAGCTTCCTGGGCTGGCCCAGCAGAGTGTTGATTGAGACCGAGAATTCCCTGGAGATTGCCTTGAGCGTCTCCTTGTCCGGCTCAGTCTCCCCGTTCTCCCATCTTGAGACAGCCTGTCTTGTGACATTCACTCTCTCTGCCATATCCTGCTGCGTCAGTCCGTGTCTTTCCCTTATTGCCTTGATTGCTTCTCCTGTGTTCATGCCCTAATGCTACATCCTCCTATGCTATGCGTAAAGAAACAGCTTGTTGCTTCATAGCACAGCCAGCAGGAGGAGCTTTGAGATCAGATGCAGCGAGAAATGGGCAAGCATCGCATACTGTATGCCGTGCTTGATGTAGTACCTTCCGAATGCATAGCCAAAGCCTCCGTTGAGGATGAAGCATCTTAACAGTATCGGAGCATCGAGCCTACCGAACAGCGCCAGCGTTGCAGGTATGTGTCCTGCTGCGAAGAGAAGCGCAGATATTATATTCGCAGCCTCCAGGGTTCCCTTTCCTATAGGATCCCTCCGTGCGATGAGGTTGATAACGAAGGCGATGAGTGAGAGCATGAAAAGCCTCAGCAGAATCTCCTCCGTTATTCCTCCGTAAATAAGGGATGCAAGGAAATAGGGAAGCGATATCCCCTTTGCGTATTCTGCTTTGACCTCAGGCATGATTCTTCCCGACACAGGGTAGTCTAGGAAGAAGAGGATCGACATTGCGATTATCCCGGGAAGGATCTTCATGACTGTCTCCTTCCTCAGTCCAAGCGGTCTCATGAGGCCGATTCTATCAGATAGGATGTATCCGATTGATGATGCTATGAGCGAATAGATAGCACTCTGGATCACTGTAAGAAGGTAGAAGGACGTTTCCGATCCGACCTGCTGCAGTATCATGCTCCTCATCTCATCCGTGTAGTATGCGAATGTGTACATTCCTACAAGAAAGCCACCTATTGCTCCTATAGCTGTCATCAGGCATGAAAAGCATGCAGTCTTCTTCAATAGTGATCTGTTCATTTCTCCTCCTTGACTGGGGCAGATACGATGAAAAGCTGCCTCTCCTTCCTTCCTTTTTCCATCTTCCGCCCCATAGCGCCTATTACAAGCTCATTGATGCCTTTCAGAAGAGCGCTGTATTCATCGTCATCAAGGACCAGCACGGTCCCCGATAGTGCAAGCATGTCCCTCACGGGATCCGGGTCCTCTCCTCTGAAGTATTCCATGAATGAGCTCTGCATGCCCGCTATCGCTATGCTGAATTCGGGGTATCCTGCATTCCCTTCCTCATTCATCCTCAGGTATCTCTCGATGCCTCCTCTATGCCTTTCCTCCCTGGATACAATAAGGGCCTTGCATCCGATCAGCTCCCTTACGTATCTGTAGAGCGATGGCTGCGGGATGTCGGGAAGCGCCGATGCAAGCTCCTTCATGGTTGCATCGCTATGCATGAGCACATACGAGAGGATCCTCTGGCACTTTGGCTTCATGCTTATCTCGATTCGTCTTCTATCCATGGGAATATAATATTATCAAAGATGATAACAATCAATTGCTGTATCAGATCATGAATTGTGTGTGAATAAGAGCAGAAGTATGCTATGGTTGTTACGGATATAACAACAGGTGGTTTACATGAAGGAAAAAGCAAAGGGAGAAAGAGGTTTGTTCTCCGGGAAGATCGGCTTCGTGCTATCGGCAGCAGGAGCATCCGTTGGGCTTGGGAATATATGGAGATTCCCATACCTTGCATCGAAGTACGGAGGAGGCATATTCCTCCTTGTCTACATCGTGCTTGCCTGCACGTTCGGCTTCTCCATGATAATCGCAGAGACAGCGATCGGAAGGATGACAAGGAAGAGCCCTGTAGGCGCCTTCCGCTTCTTCGGCACATCCAGGCTTCTCAGGGCAGGCGGATGGATCAATGCAATAATCCCTCTTCTGATCGTTCCGTATTACTCAGTGATCGGAGGCTGGGTTCTCAAGTACCTTGTCCAGTACATTCTCGGACATGGCAGAGCTCTTGCCGATGATGGCTATTTCGCTTCCTTCATCTCAGATGGCATTTCGCCTCTTGTCTACTTCATCGCTTTCGCTCTTATGACGCTTTATATTGTCTACAGGGGCGTGAGGAACGGGATAGAGAAGGTCTCGAAGGCAATGATGCCAGTGCTTGTTGTGCTTTCGCTGATCATAACCGTCTATTCAGTCACCAGGCCTGGCGCATTCGAGGGAGTGAAGTACTTTCTGATACCGGATCCATCCAGGTTCTCGTGGATGACTGTAGTCTCTGCAATGGGGCAGATGTTCTATTCTCTCTCGATTGCGATGGGAATACTCATCACATTCGGCTCATACATGAAGGATGACACCTCGATCGAGGGCTCCACAGAGAGCGTTGAGATCTTCGATACAGCCATCGCCATCCTTGCCGGGCTGATGATCATACCTGCTGTCTTCGCATTCTCATCAGGGGATCCCGAGAAGCTCCAGGCAGGTCCGTCGCTTATGTTCATAACTATCCCGAAGGTCTTCGAGAGCATGGGATTCGGGAGTGCGATCGGAATCGTCTTCTTCACTCTTGTGCTGTTCGCGGCCCTTACAAGCTCGATTGCTCTCACTGAGAGCGCTGTATCGACATTCCAGGATGAGCTTGGATGGACAAGGCACAGGTCATCTGCCGCAGTCGGTGCGATCATGCTTGTGCTTGGAAGCCTATCGGCTCTGGGCTACGGCCCGCTTGGCTCAGTCAGGGTGATAGGGATGCAGTTCCTGGACTTCTTCGATTTCCTCACCAACTCAGTGATGATGCCTATTGCGGCTGTAGCTATCTGCTTCCTTTCATCCATTGCGATAGGAACCGATAGGATAGAGCGCGAGATTCTCAAGGGAGAGGAAAGATTCAGGAGAAAAGGGCTCTTTTCATTCATGATCCGCTATGTATGCCC
>JAXFQZ010000013.1:0-47436 GCA_034178685.1 Candidatus Ornithospirochaeta sp.
CCTGCGTCGCTCAGAAGGCTTCCGTCAGCTCCGAACGACACCTTCGACTGCACTGCGTCTATCACGCAATCGACTATCCTTCCGCTGCCGTCAACCATGACAGCCGCGATGCTTATGTCGCTCTGGCCTACCCCAGCCTTCTCTGCCGTTGCATCCTTGCTGGATGTGGTGGCTGCCGAGATTGCCAGTCCTGTCTTGACCGATGAAGATGATTCCTTGTTCTCAGGCTGCGTGGCAGCAGGTGCCTTCTCCTCTGATACAGGAGCCTTTGCTACTGCTGAGGGTGCCTTAGCTTCCTCAGCTGGAGCTGCTGCAGGAGCTGTATCTCTTGGAGCCTCCTGAAGCACTACGACCTTCGCATAGCACCCCATTAACACAGTGCATAATGCTATAAGCATTAAAACTGATGCAATGACTCTCGGTTTCTTCATGTTATCCTCCGAACTTGTTTATTCGATTTATTCTGTATGCTTTATTATCTACTGTTCAAGTGGGTTAGACAATTCAAACAGCGATTATTTATAAAAATATAGCGATATATGCTAATTCTTTCCATTTATAGCAAATAATAGCTGCTATAAGTTCCAGTGTCATGGATGCGTATTTCAACTTCCTGTCAATTCATGGTATATATGATGGCATGGCCAGAATAAGCGGAAAGTACATAGGGACAAGGGCTTTCTATGCCTCAGCGTTATCTATAATGCTCCCCATAGCAATCCAGAACGGACTAACGAACTTCGTCAATCTCCTCGACAACGTGATGGTAGGAAGAATCGGTACGGAAGCAATGAGCGGGGTATCGATCTCCAACCAGCTGATCTTCGTTTTCAATCTATGCATCTTCGGCCTTGTATCGGGTGCTGGGATATTCAGCGCTCAGTTCTTCGGGAAGGAGGACGAGGAGGGAATAAGGGAATCGATGAGAGTGAAGCTCGTATCCGGGCTTGCTGTGTCGCTTCTCGCAATCGCTCTCTTCCTCTCAAAGGGACGGTTCCTGATCTCGCTCTTCCTAAGGGGAGATAGCAACGGCGGAGACATGGATGCTACGCTCGCTTTCGGCTTCTCATACCTCAGGATAATGCTCATCGGACTGCCTGGCTTCGTAATGACACAGGTCTATTCCAGCATGCTCAGGGAGGGAGGAGAGACGATCCTCCCTATGAAGGCAGGAATGGCCGCGATTGCAGTGAACCTTTTCCTGAACTGGGTGCTTATCTTCGGAAACCTCGGATTCCCGGCGCTGGGTGCAGATGGAGCTGCGATAGCGACTGTGATCTCAAGGTATGTGGAGGCGCTGAGCATAATAATCGTATCCAGATTTTCAGGCAGATTCAGATACATGGAGGGCCTTTACAGCAGCTTCAGGATCTCATCAGGGCTTGCAGGCAGGATCCTGGTCTCATCATTGCCTCTTATGCTCAACGAGACAGCATGGTCCTTTGGCATGACTTTCATATCACAGTGCTACTCCACAAGGGGACTCAATGCCGTTGCTGGAGTTAACATCTCGACAACAATCAACAACCTCTTCAATGTCACAGTGCTTGCGATGGGAAACACGATAGGCATAATGATAGGCCATCTTCTGGGAGCTGGCAAATGCGATGAGGCAGTCGATACGGACAGGAAGCTCATCGCATTCGATCTCTTCATCGCAGCAGGAACAGGAATAATCCTCTCCTTCATCGCGCCGCTCTTCCCGATGATCTACAACACGACAGAGGGAGCAAGGAGGATAGCGACCCAGATGATCCTGTCCCAGGCCCTGATCCTGCCATTGTTCGCATTCAAGAACGGAACATACTTCACGCTCCGCTCAGGAGGAAGGGTGATTATCACGATACTGTTCGATTCAGCCTTCCTCTGGATAGTAGGAGTGCCTATAGCCTACTTCACAAGCAGGTACACATCCCTGCCTGTGTATGCGATCTTCCTTCTCGTGCAGGCTGGGGACATCATCAAGTGCGTAATCGGATACATACTAGTCAGAAAGAGGATATGGGTCAGGAGGATTGTCTGATCACCTGATCAGCTGCCTGATCCAGTTCTTCTCCCTGAACGATATCTTCCCATCGACTGCGCAGATCAGCATGATCACGATGATTATGTCCTCCTTGAGCTCATCTGATAACGTGCCGAGCATATCGACCATCTGATTGATTGATGCTTTCAGCTCCTTCTGCTCCGACCTCAGGCCCTTGAAGGCAGCAGCAACATACTCATAATCGATGCTATCGCCAAGGAAGCTCCTCAGAAGTGGATAGAGAAGAGCATACTCCTCCTCTGAGAGCCTGCCATCGGCAGCTGCTGCCCCGATGATGAACGAAGCGAATATCTCGGCACCTGTCAGATCATCCTCGCTGAATGCCATCAGCTGAGGCAGTATGCTCACCGACTTCTCCGCAAGGATCATCGAATAGGATACAGGATCTATCTCCTCGAAGGCCTTGCATAGCTTATTGAAATCTTTCATTTTTCACCTCATCCGGAATATAGCCAACAAATGGGGAATCGGCAAAGAAAGGAATCAATCACTCCAATCAACACCATCAGAGGGTGTTTATTACCCAATAAGCAAGACACGAGTCAGGAAAACCACACATCCGGAAAGGAATCAAGCGGAGCGTTCCAGTGCAGTGACAGGAAGCGTGCATGCCTGTGAATGACGGGAAAGGTCCCAGAGGCAATACCTGCGGTTTCTTCGATGCTGCATGCCAAAATACAGATATCGATGCGAAAAAGAGCCATTGTGAAGCATCGGGCACTATAAGATAATCGCATATGTGAAGAAAGAAGAGCTCATAAAGGAAATACACATCAGGAACAGGGGAACATCCCTTGAGAGAGGAAGGGCTATCAGGAGCATTTTCCCTGGTATAGCGGAAGAGATCATAAGAAGCGCAGACCAAGCGATGCGCGGAATGCTTGTTCTGCCTGGTACGGGCCCAGAGCCCTTCTTTGTAGGCAATCCGCCAAAATGGGAAGAGAACCCATGCAATGACAATGAATACACATTCAGCCTGAATAGGCTTATACACCTGAAGACAATGAGCGAGGCGTATAGCCTAACCGGAGATGAAGCATATGCTGAGAAGGTCCTCTCCGAGCTCGAGGACTGGATCGACAGCGAGAAGCGCCCTGCCATATTCAATCCAGACGGGAGCATAAATAGAGCTTCATTCGAATCAAGGTCTCCCTGGAGAGCGCTGGAGGTCGGGATAAGGGGCTACAGGACGCTCCCTATGATAATAGAGCTCACGATAGACTCGCCTGCATTCACCGATGCTCTCCTTGAGAAGATAGCAAGAAGCGCAAAGGAGCACATGGAGGTGCTTTTCAGCGTCTCTCCCGTGCTATGGCCAAGAGCAGACCATAACCACTATCTGATGGAGAACCTAGGCCTGCTGTCGCTCTCATCGATGTTCCCATCACTCGATGATGAGGGGAAGTACAGGGAGCATGCGAGCCATGAGCTTGATAGATGCATGGAAGCCCAGATCACCGAATACGGCGGGCAGATAGAGGGATGCCCTTCCTATCATAATGGATGCACATACTGGTTTGCATTCCGCAAGCATCTTTCAGCCAAGTACGGATTCCCTGTTCCTGATGGCTACGACGAGAGGCTCGATATGATGTTCCGCCATTCGCTATATGCGACAAGGGCGATAGGGACCAACTTCCCATGGGGAGACAGCCATGTATCGGGAAAGGAGACTTTATCGCTTGCCGCTGTTGCATGCTATATGGCAACAGGAAGGAGGGAATACCTTGAGACTGCCTTCCACTTCTACCCAGAGAGCATCATCGGGAAGGATATAGCTGACAATCTCTGGAGAATCGAGGACCTGGAGAAGCTCAGGAATGACTATGAATATGCAGGAAGGAACCCCCGTAGGCCATCGATACCCACATTGCTATGGGACAAGGCATTGGACCATGTCTATTACCGCACAGGATGGGACAGGGACGATCTGAGCCTGATGGCAGCCTGCAGGGTGCCTGTGAAGAACAGGCACGCGCACATGGATCCTGGCGGGTTCGATATGACAGCATACGGTGCTTCCATGGTTGCAGACCCCGGCATATTCGCATACAAGGACGATGAGAACAGGCATCTCTTCAAATCCACCTCATACCATAGCACGGCCACGATCAATGGAGATGATGCATGGGAATACCTTGGTTCATGGAAATACGGCGAGCAGGGAAGAGGAAGGATAGAGGATGTCCAGGAAAAGAATGGAGTGACATCGATACTCCTCTCCCATGACTGCTATAAGCCAACGGTCATGAGAAGGAATATAATAATCGCCGATGGATCTGTGATAGTGATCGACAGGGCATCCGGGACATCGGAAGAGAGGAGGATGAAGGTATTCTTCCATCTTGATTTCGAGCAGGCAGAGATGAACGATGACGGCTCATTCAAGATGATGCGAGACGGCAAGGGCCTTATGCTTATACCGCTTTACGGGAACTCCGGAGCAGAAGCAATCCCAAGCAGGATCTCGACTGCGAACAGAGTCGCCCATCCATCGACAAGGATAGCGCTCACTTCACTCTCGCACCCTGTATCCCTTATGGTGACAGCTCTCGTGCCATTCAGGGACGAGCCCCCTATGAAGGCCTTTATGGCAGAGGATCAGGGAAGCACGCTCTCCATCAGAATCGGAGAAAGAAGCATTTCAGCAGACAGGGAGACTCTGGAGCTTCTCTGATACCCATAACCGGGATGTATTCTTTTTTGCATCCCGGTTGTTTCCTTGCATAAAAGAATGAAAAATAATGTCACAATAGGCCATGAGGCAAAAAAACCAATCATCCTGATCAGCATTGCCCCTGATTCCAATAAACCGATAAAATAAAGACCAGGCAATCGAAAAACGCATAATCAGACACTTAAATTGCTCTTTTCCTCTTATAAAGCCGATTCAGATGGAGGTACAATCAAAAAAGAGGCATAAATACCATAAAAATGCCATTGTTTTGCACCATAGGCAGCCTCATACTCAAAAAAAACCAATAGGAGGCAAACATGAAGAAAATACTGGTATTCATGACTGTATTAATGGCAATGTCAATGCTGTTTGCAAACGGCTCTAAGGAAGCAGCAGTGGCAAATCCAGATGAGAGAGTCAAGCTCGAGTGGCTCATCAGCAAGAACTCTGTGGAGGTAGATCCTAATGCAGAGGTCGTGAAGATGATCGAAGACAAGTTCGATGTCGAGCTTTCTTCCTGGAACATCGACCCAAAGAGATTCTTCGAGAACCTCAACGTCAAGTTCTCTGGCGGCGAGATGCCTGATGTGCTTATCCTCGACAACTCATCACAGATCGCTCAGTACGTCGACGGAGGAATCATCGCAGAGCTCCCAGTAGAGCTTATCAGGGAGAAGGCTCCTCACTTTGCAGCAGAAGCAGACAAGAACGACCCAGGCAACCTCTGGTCGACAATGGTATACAACGGCAAGAACTACGGAATCGCATGCCCGATGGAAGCAGTCCCAATGGTTCTCGTATGGAGGAAGGACTGGCTCGACAGGCTCGGACTCGAGGTTCCTACAACTCTTGAGGAATTCGAGAAGGTCATGGTCGCATTCGTGGAGAATGACCCTGATGGAGATGGAAAGAAGAACACAGCAGGAATGGCAGAGAGAACATTCAACGCGATCTTCGGCGCTTATGGACTCAGATGCGTAACAGGTGCACAGCCAAACTTCAAGGTCGAGGAAATGCAGCTCGGCGACGACAACGTTCCATTCTTCCCATGGATCAGGCCTGAGGCTAAGGAAGTCCTCACTCTCCTTGCAGACTGGTACAAGAGGGGAATCATCGACAAGGAATTCATCACAGGCGAGAGACATGGCGGCTATAACTGGCTTTCGCACGCATTCATGAACGGCCAGATCGGCGTAACATGCGCTCAGCCATACCACTACCTCAATGCTAGCACAGATACATCGGACCCTCAGAACTGGGGAACATGCATGAGGGAGCTCAAGGCCCTCAATCCTGATGCAGACATCGCATTCGGACCAGCTCCTGTAGGACCTACAGGCCTGAGCGGAACAGAGGGATGGGCAAAGGTTGGAAGGCTCACAGTCATCACGACAAAGTGCGCTGAGGACCCAAGGAAGGTCGAGAAGTTCCTCGAGATGCTCGATGCTTACTTTACAGACCCAGAGTATGCACAGCTTGCTAACTATGGCCTCGAAGGCGTCCACTTCGCTAACACCAAGTACGGAAAGCAGCGCCTGATGAGCGATACCGATCTAAGGAAGCAGGGACCTCTTGAGTTCGATTTCGGAAACACGACATTCTTCGCTAAGCACGTAGATGACGTAAAGACATCGTTCGGCCACTCAGTCACAGGAAAGGGATACTGGAGATTCAATGCTCCTGCAACAAAGGAATTCTCAGACTGCATCGCCAACATCACAACGCTTACTCAGCAGACATACTACGATATCATCTCCGGTGCTAAGCCTGTATCCTACTTCGACACATATGTCGAGCAGTTCAAGGCATTCGGCGGAGAGAAGGCAGAGAAGGCTGTCCAGGAAGCATACAGGAACAGCTTCATCAAGTAATCAGACATAAAAAACACACTTATATCCCCAGGCGCAGGCCTGGGGATTCCAAGGCTGCTTTTCAATGAAAGACAATTCAATTGCAATCAGTGCGAACAAGCCACTGAAGAGAAAAAACACACTAAGGAAATTCGGGTTGCTCTATGCAATGCTGATTCCGGCATTCATCTACTATCTGGTATTCCATTACGGACCTATGTACGGCCTCGTGATCGCATTCCAGGATTACTACCCCCTGAAGGGTGTATCAGGAAGCAAGTTCGTTGGACTCAAGCACTTCAAGGCGCTTTTCTCCAATCCGTTCTTCCTGCCAGTGCTGAGGAACACGATCGTGATAAGCCTCTATAAGCTTATTATCTGCTTCCCTGCCCCGATCGTCCTCTGCCTATGCCTCAATGAAATCAAGAGGCCTGTATTCAAGAAAATAACGCAGTCGATCTCATACCTGCCGCACTTCATCTCATGGGTTGTCATCTCCGGCGTTTTCATCGAGTTCCTTTCGCCATCAAGAGGACCTATCAACATCCTCAGGCAGTCTCTCGGGCTCGAGCCGATCTTCTTCATCGCGGATGCAAAGTACTTCAGGGGAGTGCTTGTCCTCACAGACCTCTGGAAGTCAATCGGATGGGGATCGATCGTATATCTCTCGGCTATCACATCAATCGATCCATCGCTGTATGAGGCAGCTCAGATCGATGGCGCTGGAAGATTCAAGCAGATACTCCATGTAACGCTTCCTTCCCTCGTTCCAATCTTCACCGTCATGTTCATCATGGAATCAGGAAAGATCCTGAACGATAGCTTCCAGCAGGTATATAACTTCCTTACACCTACCACTTACGGCGTAGGAGACGTTATTTCGACATTCGTATACAGGATGGGTATCATGAACATGCAGTACAGCTTCAGCACAGCCGTCGATCTGTTCAAGAACACCATCTCGCTCATTCTTGTACTCCTGACCAACTATGTTGCCAGAAAGACAAGTGACTATGCACTCTGGTAAGGGAGGAAGGAAATGGCAACGAGAAAGATAAGGAAAACAAGGGAAGACTATATCATCGACTTCATCGTCTATGCATTCGTCCTCATCCTCACGATATCGATCGTGCTTCCGTTCATGCAGGTGATCACAGTCTCGATGAGCCCTGCAAGGGTCGTGAACAAGAACGGCTTCCACCTGATCCCGACCGCGTTCGACTTCTCAGGCTATCAGAAGATCCTCGGGGACAAGGACTTCCTGAGAAGCTACTGGACGACGATCAAGAGAGCGATCATAGGAACGGCATCCTGCGTCCTCATGACAGTGCTCACAGCATACCCTATCTCAAAGAGGAACCTGCCTCACAGAAAGGGAATAATGCTCTTCATCATCTTCACGATGTACTTCTCAGGCGGCATGATCCCCAACTACCTTCTGATAAAGAAGCTCGGGCTGATCAACAGGTTCTCTGTATTCATCCTTCCTATGCTTATCACAGGATACGCACTGATCGTCACCAGGAACTACTTCATGACGATTCCTGATGCAATCGAGGAATCTGCCAAGATCGACGGCGCAAACGACCTCGTGATCCTCTTCAAGCTCTACCTGCCGCTCGCAACGCCAGTAATCGCCACGATCGCGCTCTGGTACTGCGTCCAGCACTGGAATGCATGGATGGACTGCATGCTCTACATCACGAAGAGGGAGAAGTACACCCTCCAGTACCTGCTGCAGACAATCATCGCAAGCGGACAGACAGATGATGTGGAACAGGTTGGAATGATAGTACATACTGAGACCATGAAGATGGCGGCTCTGGTTCTATCGCTGATTCCTATCGTATGCTCATATCCATTCCTGCAGAGATACTTCATCAAGGGAATGGTCGTAGGAGCTGTAAAGCAGTAATGATTTTCGGACCTAGGACAAGAAAGCTGAGAATACTGTTCTTCATTGGGCTGCTTGCTATCAATCTTGCATCCCTTCTTGTCCTGTCCCTTTTCAACTACCGTTTTTTCTATCTCGAGGAGGAAAAGGCCTTCGAGGCGAAGTTCTACGATTCAGCTGCAAAGGAAACAGATATGTATGTTGAGAACATAGACCTGCAGCTGAAGGCCATGATCGCTATCCCGAGCCTCTATTTCTCCTCGACGACCGATAACTACTACCTGCTGTATCCCGAATCCAATAAGACGGTCGGCGATGCGGCAATGATCAGGAACATCACCATGCTGCTGTCGCGTATCCACGCTATGTACCCATACCTCTACAGCATGGATATCTACTACAGAGGCACAGGAACGGTCATCACCAGCTTCGCATATGCCCATGAGACAGAGTCGATGGATGAAGCCATCAGGTTCATTCCATGGCTCTCCAGGATAGACGAGGATATGGAGAGAAGCTGCTTCATTGAATACGACATCAACAGCTACCCTGTCAGATTCAGCACGATCACATACGTGCAGAGGCTCAATTCCAACGAGAAAGATGATGATGACATATACGTGGCTCTCCATATCGATCCCAAGCTATTCGAATTCCCAGTAAGGAATTACCTTGTATCATCATACTTCTTCGACATGGAGGGGAACCCTGTCTTCAGAAGCTCAGAGAGCAGCTGGCAGCAGGAGATCATCGATTCTGTCAAGAACAATGAGAGAAGCGGCAAGCTGATCGGGCACTATGAGAATGAGGATGGCAAGTACATACTGTACTCGACGGACCTTGCGTCGAATCTGAGGTTCTATGGGTTCCTTGGATACAGGTCCCTCTACCCCGGATACTCGGAGGATACAGGAAGGCTTGCGAAGAACTTCATCTTCCAGATCATCTTCAACCTTGTCTGCCTCGGGCTTCTGACGATATTCAACTACAGGCTGTACAGATTCTACATCATAGGCTTCTTCCAGGATGTAGTCGGCAGAAAGGGAACGCTTGCAGAGGCTTTGGAGAGCATTGGAAACGCATATGAGACCCTGGATGACAGAAGCAGGAGCTACCAGCATCAGGAGATGCTCAGGCTTCTCCTGCTGAACAGGGCGACGGAGGATCAGTACATGGAGGCTTACAGCGAAGCGGAGGGCGATTTCATATATACAGTGATCGCCGAGATCGCTGAGAATGAGAGCAGCATATACATCACCAAGGCCGAGGCAATCGCGGAAAGCATGGAAGAAAGGGGAATCCAGGTCAGATTCACCACTATAGCATCGGTCTCAGGGATCGTATTCACGGTCATTTCAGCTTCCGGCAGCATAGACAAGGAAGTCATAGAGGCGATAAGGGAGCTCGGGAGCAGCATCAGGATAAACGCAGGAAGGGTCTTCCCTCTCAAGCAGAACGGCTTCCAGAACAGCTTCTCATCTGCCATGGACGTAGTCAGGTACAGGTTCCTGGACCCTGTCACCGATGTTCTATGCAACGATGAGCTGAGGCTCGAGGAGAAGACTTCCTTCTCTAGCCACGTGAACATGCTCATGCAGATCGAGAGAGCTATAAAGTACAGGAAGACAGATAGCGTAGAGATGCTTCTCGACAACCTCTTCGGTGACCTGTCTAGCGGCGATTACTCAGTCCAGTACTGCAAGGCAACCCTTGATGATCTGGTTACATCGATATACAACATTTTCTGCCAGAACAGGATAGACATGTGGAACCTCATCGGCTACGACATAAGGCCATACTCCAAGAAGATAAAGGACATAGCCAGCTACAGGACATGGCTAGAGAATGTCATCTCAACAGCCATCGGGGCGCTATGCGAGGCAGACAGGAAGAACGAGAGCGATACATGCAGGCTGATCAATTCCATAATAGACGAGAACCTCAACAACGATATATCGCTTGGAATGCTCTCCGAGAAGCTCGGGATCAGGGAGGATGCGCTCAGCAGGTCATTCAAGAGCCTGATGGGATGCAACTACATGGAGTTCATAACAGAGAAGAAGATGAAGAGGGCCGTAGAGCTGCTTCATGAGGGGTATGCCGTGCAGGAGATCGCTTCGGAGCTTGGCTACAGATCGCCCCAGTACTTCATAAAGGTATTCAAGTCAGCATTCGGCATAACGCCGCACAAATACAGGATTAGCAACGCAAAGGAAGAGCAGGAATGAATTTTATTACGATAATGTCGGATGAGCACAGCGGAAGCGCTATCCATGCATCAGGTGATAGGCTTGCTGTGACTCCGAACCTCGATTACCTGATCGGAAAGGGTGTGAATTTCACAGAGGCATACACGACATGCCCTGTATGCGCCCCTGCAAGGGCAAGCTGGTTCACAGGACAGTATGTTTGCAGGATGGGAACCTGGGACAACTCCACGCCGTATGACGGGAAGATCCCCGGCATGTCGGATTACCTGGCAGCGGGAGGCGTCGACCTCTACCATATCGGGAAGACGCACTTCCATGTCGATGGTGATTACAGGTTCAGGGGAAAGGACAACCTGGGGCTGCTGTCGGTACCTGATCTAGGCTGCTACTACAGGGACCAGAACGTCGCAAGGATAGGCGCTGAGAAGAGATACAGCGAGATAGGCATAAGCGATGGAGAGGAGAGATTCGATGACAAGGTGCTCAGAAGCACCCTCTCATGGCTTGAGGAGCATGCATCAGACGAAAAGCCATGGGCGCTCAATGTAGGATTCATAGAGCCCCATTTCCCCTTCCGCATCAAGAAGGAGAACTGGGATTTCTTCGAAGAGCGATTCAGGGACATACCGCTCGATAAGGAGATGCTTCCTCCTTTCACAAGCCTCAACTCATCCCTTGACTCACTGAGGAAGTACTTCAAGACGGAGCTCGCTACAGAGGAAGTCACGAAGAGGATAAGGATAGGCTACTACGCATCGATCAAGGAGCTCGATGACAAGATCGGAGCGATTCTAGAGAAGCTCAGGGAGCTCGGGATCGAGGACGATACAGCCATTATCTACACCAGCGACCACGGAGAGCAGCTTGGCTACCATGGGCTATGGTGGAAGTGCACGATGTTCGATCAGTCAGCCAGGATCCCTATGATCGCAGCGATTCCCGGGATCGGAAGAAAGACAGTAAGCGATCCTGTGTCCCTTACCGATGTGCTTCCCACCATCTGCGAGGCAATGGGAGTGGAAGCACCGGAGGGAATAGACGGACAGTCATTCCTTGGCTTAGCCAATGGATCTTCATCAGGGCACAGGGACTTCGCCTTCAGCGAGTTCAATGCGCATGGGCTCTATGGCGGCATGTACATGATCAGATGGCGCAATTACAAGTATGTCTTCTACACAGAGGATCCTCCTCAGTTATTCGATATGGAAAGCGATCCAATGGAGAACAGCGACCTTTTCCCTCTCAGGAACGAGAGAAAGGATATCGCTGACGCAATCGATGAATGCCATATGAGGCTTCTCTCCGTATGCGACCCATTCGAGGTCACAGAGAGATCCAGGGACTTCCAGAGGAAGATGAAGGAAAAGCTCGGACTGCCCGAGGAGTATACTGTCGGAAGGGGCGGCTCATTCGTCCCTCATCCGGATTATTCAGGGATGGAAAGATGAAAAAGAACCTTGTCATTATCATGGCTGATCAGCTTAGATACGACGTGCTCTCCCCAGAGCTCACTCCTAATATATGGAGCATAAGGGAAGAGGGAATCGCCTTCGTCAATGCATACACAGCATGCCCTCTCTGCGTACCAGCGCGCGGAGCATTCTTCACAGGCACATACCCAAACAGGAACGGATCGCTTATCAACCCATGGGTTGAGGAGGATAAGGAGCATGGGCTTGTGAAGGAAGGCTTCGACAACCTCTACACGATGATGTGCAAGGACTACCAGGTGATACACAGCGGGAAGCAGCACCTCTACACAGAGGGCGGCAAGCTTGAGCATAGGCCGTACTTCGGTGTCGATTTCATCACTACGGAGGAAAGCTATGCGGAATTCCTGGCGAAGAACGGGAAGAAGAGGCCAGGGGGCCTGAAGTTCAAGAGCATTGTCCCTGAGATGGTCTCCGGGAGGAACACAAGAGCAGCAAGGTACTCAAACCCCAATACGGGAATATACGAGCCAGGAGAGGACTACTACTTCGATGGCTACTTCACAAATGAGACGATAAAGGCGCTCAAGGCACGGGACAGGGAGAAGCCGCTGTTCCTCAGCGCTATGTTCGTCGCGCCCCATCCGCCTCTGGAGATTCCTGAGAAGTGGTACAGGCATGTCAGGAATGAGGACTTCGAGCTTCCTGAGAACGTTGCACAGTTCTATAAGTACCAATCCCCTCTCCAGCTCTATAACCTCACAGGAGCAATTGGCACTCATTACACGAAGTCCGAATGGAAGGAGAGCTGGAGGACATACCTGGGGCTCGTCGCGTACCTTGACCACCTTGTTGGGAGGATCATCGCAGAGCTCAAGGAACAGGGCATCTACGAGGATACAGCTATCATCTTCACAGCAGACCATGGCGAGATGCTCGGATCGCATTCGCTCTACCAGAAGATGTGCATGTACGAGGAGTCATCCCATGTTCCTCTATTCATGAGATTCCCCGATGGCTTCATCACTGGCAAGCAGAAGGAATACGAAAGCTATGTCTCGCTGATCGATGTGATCCCTACCCTGTCCGAGCTCTTCGGGCTTGAGCACACGAATGGATTCGATGGCGTATCGCTTGTGGATCTGATCGAAAAAGGCGATGATGCGGTCCCAGCGCGCCCTGTTTTCATGCAGTATGACGGAAACGGAGCCCGCTCGAATTTCCAGAGGTCCGTAATCATCGACGGCTATAAGCTCATTGTGGATCTCTTCCAGGATGAGTACTACCTTGAGCTTTACAACCTGGAAGAAGACAGAGAGGAGAAGGAGAACCTCATATTCTCATCAGAAGAGCATGACAGCTTCGTATGCTCCATGATAGAGAGGCTGAGAAGGCATATGGAGGAAACCGGGGACCTGATCGAGCTCCCTGAGATCGATATCAGCAGATTCAGGAGAGAGCATGCTTCAATCGGCGCCAAGCAGTTCAATTGACCTTTCTACGAAGAAGAGCTGCCAGGATCTCCTATTGTCCCTGATCAGGCCGCTTTTCCCTCTTGCCTGCAAGGATAGAAGCCTTATCCACATACCGGGAAGAGGCGCTTCCTACCCAGGACGCGTCATCGACATGGAGGCCTTCGCAAGGCCTCTATGGGGCCTTGTGCCCTTCTTCATCGGAGGAGGAGAGGATGAGGAGATAGAGGCATTCTACAGAGAAGGGATCGCCAATGGATGCAATCCGCTCTCCGATGGCTACTGGGGAGCGGCGCATGACACAGACCAGCGCTTTGTCGAGCTGGCCCCTGTTGCATTTGCGCTTATGGCCCTTCCCGGGAAGTTCTGGGATCCCCTCAGGAAGGAGGATAAGGACAATGTCGCATCGTACCTCTTCTCGATAAACAGCTTCAGGGTGCCTGCTTGCAACTGGGTGTTCTTCAGGATCCTCATAAATACAGCATTGCGGAGGCTTGGCCGTCCATTCAGCCAGGAGAGGCTGGATGAGGACTGGGCCTTCATTGAGTCAAACTACATAGGAAACGGATGGTTCATGGATGGGCGTACCAGGAGGAAGGATTACTACAGCGCATTCGCGATGCAGTTCTATCCTCTGATCCTATCTGCCTACGGTGGCGAAGGCCCGAAGACAAAGGAGAGGGCGATGAAGTTCGCAGAGAGCTTCATACACTGGTTCTCCCCTGACGGGGCCGCTCTCCCTTACGGGAGGAGCCTGACATACCGCTTTGCAGAGTGCGCTTTCTTCTCAGCATGCCTCTTTGCGCGCATCGCGCCATTTGACAAGGCAACGATGAAGGGAATAATCAACAGGAACATGCGCTTCTTCCTCTCAAAGGAGATATTCTCCTCAGGAGGGATACTCGAGATAGGATACGGCTACCCCAACCATATAATGGCAGAGAAGTACAATGCGCCAGGAAGCCCATACTGGGCTCTCAAGGCATTTGCATTCCTTGCCCTCCCTGATGACGATGAGTACTGGCAGGTGGAGGAAAAGCCTCTGCCCCAGCTTCCGCATGCATGCAGGATCCCAGAAGCCGAGATGCTCTTTTCCCATAGGGGAAACGATACTGTGATGTTCACGCCAGGCAATTACAGGATGAACAACCTCGGGCACTTCAGGGAGAAGTACTTCAAGTTCTGCTACTCCACCCTCTTCCCGTTCTCTGTATCCGTTTCAGAGGATACGCTTGAGAACTCAGCACCCGATTCGACGCTTGCATTCGACCTCTATGACAGGATCATCATCACAAAGGCAGAGTGCTCTGCTTACTCGATCTCCGATAACGGCATATGGATGAAGTGGAGTCCCTTCCCCGGAATAGAGGCAGAGACCGAGATAACAATCGAAAGCGATGGCCACACCAGGCGCCACAGGATAGAGAGCAGCATCGAGTGCATGGCTTATGACTCAGCATTCGCTATCGACAGAGGCATAGCGACAGAGGATACCCATTCAATCCGCATAGATGGCAGCAGCAGGTGGTGCAGCATCGAAAGCAGCGAAGGAATGCCATATCTGATCAATGCATCGCCTGATACCAACCTGATGGACAAGCTCACATGCATCCCATCCATCTCATTCCAGGTCAGGAAGGGAATAACAGAGATCGTGACGAGGATAAGGACGGGAGAGAGATGAACGAAATCGGAAGAACAGCTTCATCCCTCCTTTCGCTATGGTGCAATAGGCTCCTTGAGCTCATGGGAGAGGATGGATCTGTCGAGTGCAAGGCATGCGGCATCAGCCATGGAAGGGCATTCGACGCGATCTACCCATTCATGTACCAGTACAGCATAACAGGAGATAGGAGGTACCTTGACGCATCGCTTTCCCTATTCGATTGGGCAGAGCGCAATGTAAGCGAGGAGGATGGCTCATACAGGAACGACATAGACTCCGAGTGGAAGGGAACGACAGTATTCACGCTTATACAGCTGATCGATACTCTTGATGAGTTCGGAACCCTGATCCCGGAGGACAGCCGCCAGAGGATCGAGGAGAGGGCCTTGCGCGCTGCATGTTTCCTGTCCGACTTCGAGGACCTCAAGACAAGGAACATAAACTACCCTGTCTCAAACAGCCTTGCGATGTACCTCTCGTACAGGCATTTCGGCAAAAGGGAATTCCTTGATGCATGCCTTGGCTTCTATGAAAGCTATAGAACATGCATAAGCAGGAACGGGTTGCTGTACGGAGAGGGTCGCCCCAGGAATGGGAGGACTGCGAAGCTATGCAGGCCGATTGATATAGGATACAACCTCATGGAGTCGATCCCTGCGATAGTAAGGCTGGGTTACGAAACAAAGGACAGCCAGATCATAGCGCTCGGGGACAGGCTTCTTCATGCCCATATGCCATTCATGCTCTCAGATGGAGCGATAGACAACAGCTTCGGTACGAGGAGCTTCAAGTGGTCCTACTATGGCAGCAGGACAGCAGACGGAATAGCAGCCGCCCTGTTAATAAGGGCGCCTTACGATAAAAGCCTTGCATCCCTTGCGCTCGAGAATCTCAGGATGCTCGAAAGATGCACATTCTCAGGTCTCCTTTCAGGCGGGCCTGGGTACAGGAAGGCAGGACAGGAGCCATGCATCCACCATTCATTCACAAACGCAAAGACGCTTGCATTCATCCTGAGCCATGGACTCTCAATGGATGCTGAGAACAGAGCAAGTACAGCAAGGTACGAGGATGGGATAAGGATGTACGATGAGGCTGCTACCGCAATACTCTCCGAGAACGGCATGAGCGCAACAGTCACAGCCTACGACTGGGAGTACATAAAGGAGGGACATCCCTCAGGAGGGACTCTTTCGCTTCTGCATCATGAGAAGGCAGGGGCGATAGCAGCATCCAGCATGAATGAATACGTCAGGAAGGAAAGGAACAACATGCAGGAGGAGAGAGGTGAAATTGCCTTCGGATGCACATCACCCCGCATCGAGAAGGATGGGCTTTCCTCTATCTACGGCTACAGCGCATCGCTCTCACAGGATGGAGATCACGTGATAGCGGAGGGCCGTCTTTCCGATGAATCAGACAGGCAGGGGGATGATTACAGCCTCTCCTACTCATTCAGGAAGGGCGTATTCACGATAGACGCAGAGTGCAGGGATTCATCCTTCATTCTTCCCGTCGTCTTGTATGATGACGATTGCTTCAGCATATCAGGAGGGAGAGCTTCCATCGAAAGGAAGAACGGATGGAGGATAGTAATCGAAGGAAGCGGAATGGAGGATGGTGGCGAGGTGTTCAGCCTTGTACCAGGCTTCATCTGCCGATCTCTCACCTTCCCTATAAAGGATAGGATCGGAATAGGAATACATACGGAGGAAATATGAACAGAATCAGCAAGTACTTTTCCAAGGAGCTCAAAGAGCGCTCCTTGGATAAGAAGGCAGGAATGCTAAAGCGCTATGTCGGGGATATACACAATCACTGCGGCATCAGCTATGGATACGGAACGATCGAGCACGCAATAGAGTTTGCGAAGACACAGCTCGACTTCTTCTCGGTCACAGGGCACTTTGCATGGCCTGATATCGCAGATGACAGCAGCATGAGGATCCCTGATGATGTCATCGCATACCACAGGAAGGGCTTTGCGAAGCTCAGGAAGGAGTGGCCGCATTACAAGGAGTGCATGAAGAATGCAGAGACAGACTCATTCCTTCCATTCTCATCCTACGAGTTCCACTCATTCCGCTACGGCGATTACACAGTGGTATGCAGGAGCCTCGACGAGGATCTTCCTGATGAGCCAGCTGAAGGCATGAGGGATGATAGGCTTGAAAAGCTCATACACGGCAGCAAGGAGCAGACAGAGCGCTTTCTCCCTATTCCGCACCACATCGGATACAAGCAGGGCTACAGGGGCATAAACTACGATGCGTTCAACCCTGAGGCATCGCCTCTTATCGAGATCATCTCGATGCATGGATGCGCTGAGAGCTCCGAGTCCCCTATCAGGTACATGCATACAATGGGACCAAGGTGCAGCAGCAACACATACCAGAACGGCCTCATGAGGGGAATAAGGTTCGCTGTCACAGGCTCAACCGACCACCACAACGCATCCCCGGGAAGCTATGGCTTCGGAAGGACAGTGCTATGGGCAGAGGACCTCGGAAGGGACACAGTATGGAATGCGCTTAGAAACGGGCAGACATCGGCAGCATCCGGGGACCCGATAGAGGTCATGCTCTTCGCAGATGGGAATATGCAGGGCTCTGCCGCTTTGAAGAAGAAGGTCAACCACATCGATGCCTTCGTAGTCGGATATGACAAGCTCGAGAAGGTTGAGCTTGTGCAGGGAGATAAGGTCATCTGGGGAAGATACTGCTTCGATCAGGATGATTCCTATGACGGCGCATTCTCAATCATGTTCGGATGGGGCAAGAAGCATGCTGAAGCAAGCTGGGATATAAAAATAAGTGCCGAAAACGGAACTATTAAATCAGTTTCACCTAGATTCAGGGGCGTTGACATGGTAGATCCTCTCGATGTTCCTGCAAATGCAGACAAATACCTGCCCCACCTTGAGAGAAACGGAAACGAAATCTCGCTCCACCTTGTCACAGATGGCAATATAAACGCTGTCACGAACTCAACGCAGGGACTTGCGATAGAGACAGAGGGAAGCAAGGACACAAGAATCAATGTTTCCATTAAGGCTTCCTGGGCAGGACAGAGCGTAGAGAGACAGTACTCATACACGCTTTCCGAGATCAGGAGCGGGAACACAAGCGAATACATCAACGGCTTTGTCTCGCCTTCATTCGACATCGGGCCATTCAGGACAAGAAGCGAGATCTCTGCATGCATTTCAGAGGATTTCGAGCTGGAAAGCAGCCTGCCAGTATACCTCAGGGCATACCAGAAGAACGGTGATGCGGTATTCTCATCCCCTGTGTTCTTCGATGAGGAGAAAGCATGAGCGGATTATCCACAGAGCTTCTGGACCAGATGATAAGGACAGCCCATATCCAGACGAGGAAGGGAATCGAGGATATGGGATCGCTATTCAAGGGCTCCAATTCGGAGAATTCCTTCTACGTCCCCTCTCCGAACAATGAGTGGACCAACGGGATGTGGACAGGTGAGATAAACATACTCTATGAGCTGACAGGGGACGAGAGCCTGAAGGCCAAGGCGCTTGAGCATGTAGATGACTTCCATGAGAGGATCAGGACACTCAGGGATATAAAGAACCACGACATGGGATTCCTTTATTCGCCTTCGTGCGTCGCGGCATGGATGCTGTACGGGAGCAGGAAAGGAAGGGAAGCCGCTATCATGGCAGCAGACTACCTTATATCGCGCTTCCAGGAGAAGGGCCAGTTCATACAGGCATGGGGACCATTGGGAAGGAAGGAGTCATACAAGCTCATCATAGACTGCCTGATGAACATACCTCTCCTCTTCTGGGCAAGCAATGAGACAGGGGACGGAAAATACAGGGATGTTGCGCTTAGGCACTTCGGGACATCCATCAAATGCGTCCTGAGGCCAGATGATTCCACATACCACACATACTACTTCGACCCGGAGACCGGAGAGCCCCTTCACGGCGCAACGCATCAGGGAAACAGGAATGACAGCGCATGGGCAAGAGGACAGGCATGGGGAATCTACGGATCGGCACTTGCTTACCGCTATACAGCTTCCGATCAGGCCTTGGATGTCTTCGAGAGGACAACAAGGTATTTCCTTGACCATCTGCCAGAGTCGGTCATCCCATACTGGGACTTCGACTTCACAGATGGCGATGACGAGCCAAGGGATTCATCCGCGCTTGCAATCGCAATAGACGGGATGATGGAAATGGCAAGGCTCAGAGGCGATGCTTCCCTCAGGGCAGAGGCGCTTGAGCTTCTTGTTCCGCTTTATGAGAAGTGCGCCGCAAAGAGCCCAGAGGAGTCAAATGGGCAGCTGCTGCATGGAGTGTACTGCAAGCACACGCCGACCAATACCGCAAAGAACAGGGGAATCGATGAATGCAATACTTGGGGAGACTACTTCTACGCAGAGGCCCTCATGAGAGCAAAGGATCCCGACTGGAAGGCATACTGGTGAAGAAAAGAGGAGGCGTGGCCTCCTCTTTTCCTTTCATTATATAATGCTGCTTATGCTCTCCATCGCATCGAGGTTGACCTCGAGCGCATCGGATAGACCGAAGAGAGCGCAGGCATCATCCAGCTTCGCTCTATCCACATCCTTTCCTGTGACATCGAGAAAGAGCGTATTCAGGTCCGCTGGTGCGTTATCGGCAATAAGCCTGTCAGGGGCCTGGAAGAGGACATCGATCACAGGTGCGATATCATCCTCGCTTCTGTAGATCTCAGGAACAAGCAGCTCGTTCTTGTAAATCCTCACCTCCCTTGCTTCCTTAGCGATCATCAGGATCTTAACGCCTCCGTTCTCAATGAGCACAGCGTTATCCGAAAGCCTCTCAGCCGTGGCTCCGATTGAGAGATACCATCTCTGGATATGGGGCATCTCATACCTGTTGCCCCTCTCTACCCTGTCATGGACTATCAGCCCGAGATTCCTGCTGAAGAAGAGCTTCCTTCTATGGAGGCAGAATGTATAGGCTGTATGCAGAGCCTCAGCATAGAAGCCCTTGTCAGTGCTCTTCGAGCCCACTACAGGGGAATCAGGCCTGTATACGCCCCACTTGTTCGTATAGAACATGTCATCCATCACAGGACGGCTGTAGCATAGGACAGTATTGTGCGATGACATGTTGTACATGAAGCCTCTCTGCGGGCTCTTCATCCTTATGTTATGGTACAGCATCCCTGAGTATGGCTCATCGATGATGTTCCTTCCCCTTATCGTCAGCATCACAGAAAGCATATCCATATGGTTGTGACCGGTGTAGCCGCACTTGGTCTTTGCTGACATCAGAAGGTAGTTCGATGTGCTGTCAAAGCCGTTCCTGGAGATAACGAACCCGCTCTCATCATTTGCATAATCGAACTCAGGAAGGGCCTCTGAGCATCCCTTCTGCCTGTAATCAAGCACATTCCTGCAATCGCTGTTGTCCAGCGCCATGATTCCCAGGTTCAGGATCGGATCGATCAGCGGCCCCTTGTTGTCCCCTATATTAGGATAATTGCTTCCAGGCGTTGCAAGCCTGGCAAGGAGGGAGAACGATCTATTGAGGCGTTCCGAGGATGTCTTATCCAGAAGCTCGACGGAGTTTATCCTTGCTAGCACGATTCCCCTCGTGAGCATCTCTCCAAGGGCTGCGCCTGACCAGTAGCCTATCGAATGCTCGCTGTATCCGCCTGCTCTGTTGAAGTCCTCCTTCACATGCCTCCTGACAATGGAGATTCCCCTGCTGCGCATTGCCCTGAATGCAGGGATCTCAGGCATCAGCACTGAAAGGGAGAATGGAACAAGGCCCCTTTCGAAGAGGTGGTGGTTGTATGCCCTGTATGAATCCTTGTCAAATCTCCTGAACTGTATGCCCAGGAACCAGATCCTCTTTATGATCTCGAAGGCAAGCTCCGGATCGATCTCATATGGCGCCCTCGTATAGAAGAGGCTGATGTACACAAGGCAAAGCCAGCCGACGCTCATTACATCCCTGTCCTCATCATACTGGAACCTGTTGGAATCAGGACCGCCGTTGACGACATGGAGCGGATAGGTCTCGAAGAACTTCCGAAGCATCTGCGAGAACTTATCAAGGTACTTCCTGTCCTCTGTCTCATGGTATGCAATCGCCAGGGATTCGAAGAACTGTCCCCTGACGAACTGGTCAAGGCATGAGCGATGCCTCTTTCCCTGGTCCTTGAGGAAGCTGAAGTGGATCATCTGGTCAAGGTCCTTCCCGAGGAAGATCTCACCCCTGTCCTTGCCAGGGCGTACGTATACGTTCTCGAGCATCCTATCTGCGACGTACATGCAGAAATCCTTCAGCGAGCCCTGGAGACCAAGCGCAGACTGGAAGAAATAAGGATTGGAATCGGTATCCACCTTCTTGAGTGGAAGGGAGCGGTAATCGTAGAAGTACCTTACATTGCTCCTTCTTCCAAAGTAATCGACAAGCGCCTTCTTCGCACCGTGGATATCGTGGCTTTCCAAGCATGCCCTGACATCCTCCAGCCCCGGGTAATCCAGGTCAAAGGCCGCAAATACATCCTCATCCCTTGCATCAAGCTCAAAATCCGGAATAAGCAAAACAATTCCTCCTAATGTCATTTTAAACCGATATTGAGTCTAAATGACTTCAGGAGGAATTCAATTATGACTTTTTTGCATTGATGGCGGTATTTTGCTCTCAGAAAAGCCCCGACACCGTTCCATTGCCATCGATATCCATATTGCATGCTGCAGGCACCTTGGGCAGTCCTGGCATCGTCATGATATCGCCTGCGTATGCGACTATGAATCCAGCCCCTGCCGAGACCCTTGCATCCCTGATGCTCACCTTGAAGCCTGAAGGGGCACCGAGCTTCTTAGGATCGTCTGAGAGCGAGTACTGCGTCTTGGCGATGCATACAGGGCACTTGCCATAGCCCTCCTCCTCAGCCTTCCTGAGCTTCGTGATGACGCCGGGAGCGAACACGACTCCATCCGCGCCGTAGATACGCTTTGCAACAGACTCTATCTTCGCCTTCAGCGGGATATCGTCAGGGTACGTGAAGCTCAGCTCAGGAGCCTGTCCATCCATTGCCTTCAGGACGCTGTCGGCCAGCTCAAGGCCTCCCTCGCCTCCCTTTGCCCAGACATCGGCATCGGCTGCCTCAACACCCCTGCTTCTGCAGAACGATGAGATCAAAGCAAGCTCATCATCGGTATCGGATGAGAACCTGTTGATTGCGACAACCACAGGAAGGTTCCAGACAGACCTTATGTTGTCTATATGGCGGCCGAGGTTCGAGAGACCTAGGGAGAGAGCCTCCCTGTTCTCCTTTGAGAGATCCTCCTTCTTCACGCCTCCATGGTACTTGAGAGCCCTTACTGAAGCAACAAGGACCACAAGGGATGGAGAGAATGAGGATAGCCTGCACTTTATATCGATGAACTTCTCAGCTCCGAGGTCTGCGCCGAAGCCTGCTTCTGTAACAACGACATCAGCGCACTTGAGAGCCGTATCGGTCGCAACGACGCTATTGCATCCATGGGCGATATTGGCAAAGGGCCCAAGGTGCACGAATGCAGGAGTGCCTTCAAGCGTCTGCACGAGATTAGGCTTGAGAGCATCCCTGAGAAGTATAGCAGCAGCTCCCACTCCCCCGATATCCGAGAGGTATACGGGCCTGTCATCGTATGTCCTTGCAAGAAGGAGGCCTGACAGCCTCTTCTTCAGATCCTCGATGTCCTTCGAGAGGCATAGCGTTGCCATGATCTCGCTTGCAGCCGTTATCTGGAATCCATCCTCATGGGGAAAGCCGTTGGTCCTTCCTCCAAGCCCTGTGATTATGTTCCTCAGCTGCCTGTCGTTCATATCGAGGCACCTCTTCCAGGTGATCCTCCTTGGATCGATCCCTAGCGGATTGCCCTGGGATATCGAGTTATCGAGCAGAGCGGCAATAAGGTTATTTGCGGCTGTGATCGCATGTATGTCTCCAGTGAAATGGAGGTTTATGTCCTCCATTGGGATTATCTGCGCATATCCGCCTCCAGCAGCTCCTCCCTTAACGCCGAAAACAGGTCCTAGGGATGGCTCCCTGAGAGCAAGAGCTGTCTTTATGCCCCTTTTGGAGAGAGCGTCCGCAAGCCCGATGGAGACAGTTGTCTTTCCCTCTCCTGCAGGAGTCGGGTTGATTGCAGTGACAAGCACAAGCCTGCCCCTTCTCCCCTCTATCCTGCTATAGTCGACCTTTGCCTTGTACCTTCCATAGCACTCAAGCTCATCCTCTCCGATTCCGATCTTCCCTGCGATCTCTCCGATCTTCCTGATCTCTGCACGCTGTGCAATCTCAATATCCGTAAGCATACGACCTTTTTATATCATCGCCCATTTCTTTGCAACAGCCCATGATGAATATAGATATTGACTGGTTTCATGTAGGTGCATGTTTTCATTGACCAATACCCCCCCCCAGCTATTATTGAGTCAACAATATCTATCCAAGGAGATTGAAAATGAGAAAGAAAATCTTTGCAGTCATTCTTGTGATTGCCATGATCGTGCTTGCCTCATGCGATCAGCCAAAGGCTCCAGAGGACGGAGGCAAGGCTCCTCTTGCATACATCGACGACTTCAGGCTCTACAAGGGCGAGGAAGTCATCTTCAGCGAGGATTTCCAGAAGGCGGAAAGCGCAGAGAAGTTCTGCCCTTACCACACAGGGGACAATCCCGATGAGAGCACACATGATTCATTCGTAGGAACCTTCAAGGTACAGGATGGGGTTGCAAAGGCATATGCAAACTCAGCATGGATCAGCTTCAAGGATCTTGATGCCAAGAACAACGAGTATGAGATAGTCTATAGAATCATGCTCGACAAGAGCTACAGCCTCTCTCCTGAGGAAGGAACGAAGAAAGCAACTACGCTCCTGACGATGAACTACGGCAACATGGATGACTGGTCATCGGAATGCTATTCGTTCTCAAAAGATGAGGATGGGCTCTATATCTACGATTCATCTCCATCGGTCCTGAATGATACTAAATACAGGCTGGAGCCAGAGACATGGTACACCATCTCCACGAAATACGCTCCTTTCAAGGATGGGGAGACAGTCAAGATCAGGATGACTACATCGATCCTGATCGGAGACAGGACAAAGACCATCAACGAAGCTGTATTCAATGCAGCTGATAAAGCAGCTTACTGCTGGGATATCTATTTCCCTGCTCCTGCTGCAGAGTGATTCCCTTCATCTCTAATCAGAGCTGTCTGTTTCGCAAGAGACAGGCAGCTTATTTATTTAATTCAAGCTGATTGCAGAAATTAGATTACATCATCATTCCCGCAGGCTGTAACTTTCCATCCTCTCCTTTGTTTAAATAGTAACAACATTGATAAACACAAGGAGGATGATATGCATAGAATACCCAAAGCAATCATCATAGCCATTGTGTCTGCTACGATACTATTATCATGCGGCACAGACGGTCCCTCAGTCGGAACCTCGCCTGCGACCAAGAAGGCGATGTCACAAAGCGAATATGCTTCAAGCGGCAATGCAGTGACAGCCGTAAAGGCAATAGAAGCCTACGGAATCCAAGAGCAAAAGCCATCATCCAGGGCGCTTGAAGGAATATCGTCATTCAAATTCGAAAAAGAAACTGATATCTCCACGGAATACCTCAGAGGACTCGCGATAACGGATCCTGTACTGAAGGCAATGATAGCAGAGCTTCCTGATAGCCTCTCTTTCACAGTCAAGGCAGGGTCTTCATTCTCCTATTCTATTTCTGAAAGCGGCGCTTTCATCTACCACACCATGGATATCGAGATGGAGATCGATGGAAAGACAATAGAGCTTGAGAAGGACTATGATGAGAAGTGGATCGAGATAGACGGAACATTCTTCGACACAGAGCCTCTTGATAAAATGCTCGATGCCGCAGATGATGCCGCTGACATCCTCACAGATCTCTTCGATAACATCGATAAGGCTGATCTTTCCTGGGAAACAATGATATCAGGAGCCGAAAATAAGTTCAGGATCCAGCTGAAGGAAGGGGAAAAACTGGAAGCAGAAATCACAGGAATACTGTCTTTCAGCATAAGCGAACAGAGCTTCAATGCATATATTAATGCTTCGTACACAGAGTACGAGGATGGAAAGATCGAAGAGACTCATGCTCTTGAAGCTAGCCTCTCATTCAGCTTCGATAAACCAATCAGCGGCATCAGCGAGCTCCAGAACTTCGAGGAGATCGCAAAGAGCCTCAGTGATTCGATTTCGATAAAGATCGATGGGGTGGAGGTCTGGAAGGAAGCATTCCTTGCGGAGCTTGACTAGATCGCTCAATAAACGCTGCCTCCAGGCATGAGCCTGGAGGCTTTCCATTCATAAAAGAAAAAGCTGATTCCTAGGAATCAGCCTTCGTTTGCCCGAGACAAGACTTGAACTTGCATGCCATTGCTGGCACTAATACCTGAAACTAGCGCGTCTACCAGTTCCGCCACCCGGGCGTGCTTCATTATTGATAACACGAATCGATTTGCTCTGTCAATTGCCTGAAAAGCCTGAATAGAGTATTCTAAGGCAATGATTAGAGTGCTTTTTCTTGGAGAGATAGTCGGCAGGCCTGGTTTCACAGCCATAAGGAAGGGTCTGGAGGAACTCAAGAAGGAATTCGATATAGATTATACAGTAGCCAATGGCGAGGGAATTGCCAATGGCTTCGGAATCGGCAAGGTCAATGCCATCCAGCTGAGCAAGAGCGGAGTGGACCTGATCACAGGAGGCGAGAAGCTTTTCTACAAGATAGATATGGTTGAGTTCATATCGAAGGCAGGCTTCATCATCAGGCCTTCCAACTACCCCGGCTCCACTCCTGGCAAGTCGATGAAGTCCGTGACGATAAAGGGCAGGAAGCTCTGGTTCATATCGCTCAGCGGCAACTCCGACTTCCCGAGGCAGAACCTGCAGAATGCGTTCCTGACGATCGATACGATCCTCAGGAAGAGCGAGGACAGCGAATCGGTGCCAATAGTCATATTCCATGCATCCACTACAGCTGAGAAGAAGACGATGAAGTTCTTCCTCGACGGAAGGGCCGCAGCTGTGATCGGCACGCATACTAAGGTGCTATCGGCAGATGCGGATGTCACAGAGAAGGGAACTGCATACATAAGCGATACAGGAAGGGTCGGCTCATTCATGTCAGTGGGAGGATTCGATCCCGGGACAGAGATAACGAAGCATAAGACCCAGCGCCCTCTGAGAAGCAAGGAATGCTGGCGCGATGGCATCATACAGGGCGTCGTTGTCGATATCGATGAGGAGAGCGGAAAGAGCGTCGCGATCCAAACGGTATCAAGGCACGTCGAGATCAAGAGGCCGGAGGAAGGAAATTGAAGCAGAGCGTCACTATACAATCCGTGGATGGGAAGGAAATCAAGGCTGGCTGCGACAGATCAGCATGCCAGGGATGCCAGTGCTCAATGTTCTGCACAAACAGGAACAGCTCCTTTGCTGTGCTCAATCCCGATAACATCCCTCTCAGGCCTGGCGATAAAGCAGAGGTTATCCTGCCAGGGAAGAGGACGGTCTTCTCTGTGTTCATGTGCCTTGGACTGCCTCTGATCATGTTTCTTCCAGGGTACTTCATAGCATCGAGGTTCACATCGAATGAGCTATGGCTCCTTTTATCAGCGCTCTCATCAGTAGCGCTTGGCTTCCTGATCTCTGGCATCTATTTCAGATTCACGCGCAAAAGCTACACTCCGGTCGTCTCAAGAAAGGAAGAATGATGAGATATGCCCTTCTTCTTTCGCTATCGCTTCTTCTGGCATCCTGCTCATTCTCGGAAAAGGATGGGGCGCTGAAGGCTGAGAAGGCAGTGCTTCCTGACATAGTGCTTGAGAAAGCAAGGTACGTCCTTGTGCAGGAGGACCAGGATCCTATGGTCCTGCAGAGCCAGAGGATGGAGATATACACAAAGGACAACAGGGCAATCGCGCTCGGACTGTCTTTCGAGCAGTCGGATGGCAATGGCGCCGTGATCATGAAGGGAGAGGCAGAGAGAGCCACCATAGACCTCGGAGGAAAGTCGATTGCCATGGAGGGTGGCGCGTGGCTCGAGAGAAACGGGGAGATGAGGATCGAGGCAGACGATCTGCTGCTTGATACTGGGAACGAGACTGCGAAGGTCAGGGGAAAAGCAAGCGTGGAAACGGATGAAGCTGATATAATAGGCTATGGCTTCGATGCGGATCTGAAGCTTCTCACATACAGATTCTCCGAAATCGAGAAAGGAACGCTGAAATGAAGAAGATAATCCTCATTCTCATATCGATCATGCTCTCCTGCTCGCTCTATGCCGCTATCGAGTTCTCTGGCGGGGAGAGCAGGCTCAGCCTAAGGGAAGGAAGGGAGGAGGTCGTTCTCTCAGGAGGAGCATGGATCGAGGTCGATTCCATCAGGATAGAAGCAGATGAGATCAGGCTGACAGGCACGTCCTACCGCTATGTGCAGTGCAATGGGAACACATCCATCGTGGATAAGGAGAGAGGCATCTCTATCAGTACCGGCTCCATATGGTTCGACAGGGAGGAAGAGAGGCTCGTGATCTCCTCGTGGTTCGAGGTCGAGGACACGGAGAACGAGATCTCGGCAACAGGCTTCATGATAGAATACAGGATGGCTGAGGAAAGGCTCGAGATGGGCAAGCAGGTGAAGCTCCTCAGGAACACAGACGATGGCCTTATGAGATGCCAGGCAGAGAGCGTCGTATACAGCAGATCCAGCGCCACAGTTGCCCTCAAGGGCAATGCTTCAGTATATTGGAATGGTGACAGATACCAGGCAGAGGCTATCAGCGTCAATCTCGACGACAACAGCATCAGGCTTGAGGGAAGGATCAAAGGAAGCATCAATGGGTGATATCCTCCAGGTGGAGCATCTATCTAAGTACTATGGCAGGAAGCACGTCGTGAAGAACGTGTCCTTCTCCATGACAAGCGGGGACATCACAGGGCTTCTGGGGCCTAACGGAGCCGGAAAGACAACTTCCTTCTACATGATAGTAGGATTCATCAAGTCAAACGGAGGAAGGATACTCATCAATGGCGAGAACATCGCATCCCTTCCTATGTACAGGCGCTCAAGGCTCGGAATCGCATACCTTCCGCAGGAGCCTAGCATCTTCCGCAAGCTCTCTGTGGAGGACAACATACGCCTTGTCCTTGAGTCCCAGTCAGGGATGACAAAAAAGGATAGGAAGGAGAAGCTTGAGAGCCTCATCGAGGGCTTCGGGATACAGAAGGTCAGGAAGCAGTATGGCTATACCCTATCGGGAGGTGAGAGGAGAAGGACCGAGATCGCAAGGGCTCTTGCCACAGACCCTAAGTTCCTCCTCCTTGACGAGCCATTTGCAGGAATAGACCCGAAGGCAGTCTATGAGATCAAGCAGATCATAAGGAAGCTCTCAGATGATGGGATCGGGATCCTCCTGACGGACCATAACGTCAGGGATACGCTAGAGATCACAACGAAGGCCCATATTATCTCCGATGGCGAGATACTCGTATCGGGGACAAGGGAGGAGCTCCTCTCGAACCAGGAAGCAAGGGAAATCTACTTCGGAAGGGATTTCGAGGAGGGAAGATGATCTCGCAGGGCCTGGACCTATCCCTGAAGCAGCAGCTGAAGCTCAACCAGCAGCTCATGCAGAGCATGGAGATTCTGTCTCTATCGAATGCTGAGCTTGAGGAGAGGATCAAGAAGGAAGGAGAGACCAATCCTGCCCTGATCGTGCGTGACAGGAGGGAGGAATCCATCTCCCCCTACAATGAGCGGTATGTCAGGGAGACAGATAGGAAGGAAAGCTACGGGGACAGCGACTACTACGACGATGATGGGAAATCGAACTGGATCGAGGCAATAGTCTCGAAGGGAGAGACCCTGGAGGAGCATCTTCTTGGCCAGCTTGGGCTGATGGACCTCGATCCGGATGTCGAGAAGACAGCTTCCATGATCATCACGGCATTGGATAAGAACGGCTTCACAGGGCCATGCCCGGAGCTTCTTGTGCCAGATAGCCAGAGGCAGTATGTGCCAGAGGCCCTCGATGCCATCCAGTCGATGGATCCCGATGGGGTCGGCGCAAAGGACTGGAAGGAGAGCGTCAGGATACAGGCGAAGGCAAACGGCCTCAGGGGTGAAGAGGAGAAGCTCTTCTCCGAAATGGTCGAGACCCAGCTTGAGACGATAAGAAGCGGGAAGCTTGACCAGGCTGCGAAGGCGCTTGGGACGGACAGGGAGGAAGTAGAGGCGCTCTTCAGCTTCCTGCAGACACTCACTCCCTTCCCCGGACAGAAATACAACACAGGCTATGAACAGTACATCGTTCCAGAGCTTTCGATAAAGAAGGACGAGGAAGGAAGGCTTGTCATGACCGTGAACAGGGATTCGATGCCCTATGTCGAGATCGACCAGGAATTCAGGGACATGGCAGAGGGCCTCAAGGGCTCCAGGTCAAAGGAAGACAAGGAAGCCTCGAAGTTCATTAAGGAAAGGATAGCCTCAGCCTCATCGCTTATTTCCCAGCTTGAGATGAGAGCCTCGACAATAGAGAAGACGGGTGCTGTGCTTATGGAGAGGCAGAGGGAGTTCTTCCTCAAGGGGCCATTGTATCTCAAGGCGCTGACGATGAAGGAAGTCGCCGACCAGATCGGGGTGCATGAAGCGACAATAAGCCGCGTCGCATCCTCGAAGTACATCGATACCGATTTCGGCATCATACCCATCAGGTCCCTCTTCTCGTCCCATGTCGAGTCAGAGAACAGCGACAGCCTCAGCAAGGATGCCGTGAAGCAGATGATACTCCAAATAATCCAGGATAACAGCACAGGAAAGGCCCTTTCGGACCAGAAGATCAGCGATATCCTGGCCCAGAAGGGCATAAAGGTCGCAAGAAGGACAGTCGGCAAATACCGCCATGAGCTCGATGTCGACTCATCATTCTCACGCGCGAAATAGTTTTTCTCCATTTCCCACCATCCTTTGCTATACTATGGAAAAGAAACAACAAGAAGGGAGGAAGACTATGGATTTGACATTCAGAGGCATCGGATTCACACCGGACGAGAAGGACAGGGAATTCCTGGAGAAGAAGCTGAAGAAGATCGGATTTGCAGAGGACTATCTCCAGAACCTGGATATAGTCGCCAGGAAGGAGAGCAAAGGCATAGGATTCCATATCGATGCTTCCATGCATTTCGCATGGAAGAAGGAAAAGGTCGTGAGCCAGGATTCATATGAGCTTCATGAAGGAATAGAGCTTCTTGCCGATAAGATCCAGTCGACGGCGAAGAAGGAGAAGGAAAAGACAATGGGTCTCTGATCCGGGTATCAGGCTATGGCTTCAGGCCATAGCCTTTTTCATTGCCTTCGCATCCCCTGCCTTTGCAATATAGGAGGCACCTGCGATCATCCTGTTCCCATCCCCTTCCATGCAGCAAAGCGAGATAGGGAATGAGAAGGCCTTCTTCCCGAGCGACGAGGCCAGAATCGCGGCCTCAGCATCATCCGAGGCCTCCGCTGTATCCGGAAAGAGAGCGTAATCGACCGCGTATAGCGCATCATCCGAGACAAGGCATGGCTTACCTGACACAAAGAGCCTGAGTGCCGATACTATCCTTACTCCCCTCTCCTCCAGGACAGATGCCGCGATTCCTGCCGCGAATTCCTCTGCTTCCGTCTTCCCAAGCTCGCTTCCCTTCGATCCGCTTCGTGCAATATGGTCGAAAACCAGCTGTCCCATAAACTCCTCCATGCTATTATGTAAAAATAATTGGAAAAGGCAAGGGTGTAAACCGTGGACAGGCTGACAGACAGGCAGGCATCGATACTTGATTTCATAGAGAACTACATCGACTCAAACGGGATCCCGCCTACAAGGAGGGAGATCGCAGATGCCTTCTCATTCTCCAAGAACGCAGCAGACTCAGCGCTGATCCTCCTTGAGAAGAAGGGATTCATAGCACTCGGAAGGGAAGCAAGGTCCATCGTGCTCTCCAGCTCCGAGAGAAGAAGAAGGGAGAACAGGAAGATCCCGCTCTACGCATCAGAGCCCTCTCCTCTATCGATCGGAAAGGACACTGGCTCATTCTGCTATATCGACAAGCAGACGCTGCCTTCAGGAGGCTTTGCATTCACAGTGACAAGCGAGAGCATGAGGAATGCTGGGATAATACCTGGGGATATCGCGATAATGGATGACAGGACAGATAGTATATCGGATGGTGATATAATCCTCTCATCATATTCCGAAGAAGATGATAGGATGGAGCTCAGGCGCTACCGCATGATCAGGCAATTCCATGAGCTCTGGCCTGAGAACGATGCGATGGGAATCATAAAGACCTCCAGGCTCCGCGTATTCGGGGTGCTGAAGGCAATCAGGAGGGATTACTGATGGCAGGGATTCATATACTCCTCGGACCAGAGGAAGGAGAGAAGGAGGAGTGGCTGAGAAAGGAGAAGGAAGCGGTTCTCAGTACCCACCCCGATGCTGAGATCCATGTCTTCTTCGCAGGCGATGACAGCGGGGAGCAGGTCCTGTCCGTCCTTAGCCAGTCATCCCTCTTCTCATCATTCAGGCTCGTAATAGTAAAGCACTTCGAGAACGCGAAGAAGAACGATGACCTGACAAGGGCATTGTCTGAATACGCAGCATCCCCGATGCCGGATGCGGAGCTTATCGTAATATCCTCGGCATCTGCCTCCTCATCGGTACCTAAGGCACTCCTTGATGCAGCCGGAAAGGATGGCACAAGGATCTTCTGGGAGATGTTCGAGAACAGGAAGAGGGACTGGATAAGGCAGGAAGCAAGGAAGAGGGGCTTCAGGATCACCGATGGAGCGATCGATGAGCTGCTGGAATCGGTCGAGAACAACACAGCGGAGCTCAGAAGCGCGCTGGATTCGATCACGCTCTTCCTGAAGCTCAAAGGCAATGCCAATGCTATCTCAGAGGATGATATAGAGGGATTTCTCTCAAGAACGAAGGGAGAGAGCGGATACACGCTCTTCAAGGCAGTAGCCTCAAGGGACCTTGAGAGAGCAGGTATGATCATCTCCTCGATATACCTTGCTAGCCCATACGACGCCACAGGCGCATTCACGGTCCTCTCGAATCAGTTCAGGCTGCTTGAATCCTGCCTTGAGATGAAGGCAGAGAGGAAGAGCGAGGATGCCATTTTCAAGGAAGCTGAGTATGTATCAACATCCTTCTTCCCAGCATTCAAGGGAATAAGGCAGAAGGAGAAGGATACGTTCAGAGCAGCGATGAGGAACTACACGCTCGAGGAGACAAGATCGATCATAGCATACCTGGGGAAGATGGACAGCGTCCTGAAGAGCTCTCCTGCAGACATCACAAGAAGCGTCTTCGACCTCATACTCTATACAGTCATCATCAGCAAGGGAAAGGAAAGCGGAATAAGGCTCGACCCAGAGGAGCTGTCCTACCCATTCTGCTAGAAGCTCAGCTTATGCTGGATCCTCTCTGCGACAGCAAGGGGGATCCCTGCCTGATGGGCTATCTCCTCAGCAGACAGCTCAAGAAGCACATCAACGGATCCGAAGGTCCTCATGATCCTCTTCGACCTCTCCGGTCCTATTCCCTCTATCGATTCCAGGAGCGAGAAGGAAGCCTCCTTGCTTCGCATCCTCTGGTTGAAGGAGGTTGCGAACCTATGGCATTCATCCCTCACAGCGATAAGGACCCTCAGCCCCTCATCGCTTCTATCGAGGATCAGCGATGGCCTATCGGGGAATACTATCTCCTCATGCTCCTTCGCCAGTCCTACGACAGGGAACGAGAGCCCAAGTGAGCCAAGGGCATCAAGCGCTGCGCTGACCTGGCCCTTTCCGCCATCGACCATCAGCAGATCAGGCATTTCCTCATTCTCGTTCATGAGCCGGGTATACCTTCTGGTTATTGCCTCCCTCATCGACATGAAGTCATCTATTCCCCCCTCAAGCGACTTGATTGAGAAATGCCTGTACTCCTTGTTCGATGGGTTTCCGTCCCTGAAGACAATAAGGGATGCGACAGTGTACTTTCCCGATAGCTGTGCGATATCGAAGCCCTCGATATGCCTAGGGATGCTCTCAAGTCCAAGGCTATCCATCAGCGACTCGAGTCCCGATGTATTGTCGACCTCCTTGAGCCTCTTCTCGACATCCCTGGATGCATTCTCCTGGGCCATCCTGAGGATCCTGAAGTGCTTACCGTCCTTCGGGACCGATACGTAGATGCCCTTTCCCAGCTCATCGGTGAAGTACCTTGAAAGCAGCTGGTGGTCTATATCGCAGGAGACGAAGATCTCGGAAGGAAGCGTATCGCCATCGCTGTAGTACTGTATCAGGAACGAAAGCAGCGTCTCAGTCTCATCTCCAAGGCACTCAGACCTGTAAAGCGCCTTTCCGATGAGGCGCCCTGACCTGAACTGCATTATCGCTATGCTGCATAGGTAGCTGCGCATCTCGATCGCAGCATAGTCCCTGCTGTCCTCATCAGAGTAATCCTCGACCATCTGGTTGCGCTGCATCACCTCGAGCGCCTTGAGCTGGTCGCGCTTGACTGCAGCAGTCTCGTAGTCCATGGCCTTGGCAGCGACCATCATATCCTTCTCGATGTGCTTGATGATCGAGGAGTCATCCCCGGAGAGGAAGCGCTCTATCTTCCTTATATGCTCCCCGTATTCCTCCTTGCTCACGGCCCCGATGCATGGACCTGAGCACTTATGGATATGATAGTAGAGGCATGGCGTCTTCTTCGTCCTGAGGACTCCCTGGCAGTGCCTGAGGGGGAAGTTCTCCTCCACCAGCCTCAGGTACTGATCAAGCCTCTGCCCATCGGGGTATGGGCCATAGTACCTGGATCCGTCCTTTATTATCCTCCTGGTCTTGAATACCCTTGGGAAATCCTCATTCGTGATCCTTATCACAGGGTAGCTCTTCCCGTCCTTGAGGAGGATGTTGTAATGGGGATTGTGCTTCTTGATCAGGTTGTTCTCAAGCACGAGGGCCTCGTATTCGTTGCCTGTGATGACGAAATCTATATCAGCGATCTTATCCACAAGCGCCGCAGTCTTCGCATTGCGGTTGGGAAGGAAGTAGGAATTCACCCTCCTTCTGAGGTTCTTGGCCTTTCCGACGTATATAATAGTGCCAGCACTGTTCTTCATCAGATAGACACCGGGGTTCTCCGGCATTTCCCTTGCAATGTCCCTTGCGCTCTTTGCCATACAGGAAAGGATAATACAAATCAGAGGATACCAAAAGAAGGAAAAGACAGGTAAACTCGTTTTCATGGACGCCTTTGATGAGATATACATAAGCCTTCCCGAGGATGTGAGGGAAAGGCTCGGGATGCTTTTTTCGGTTCTCAGATTCACGGAAAGCCAGAAGCTTGAGGCTGCAAAGGAGGAGGCCGACCTCGTGCAGTGGGGAGAGAGGTCATTCGCGCTCTCGTATGATCCCGATCTGGAAAGGGAGAGAAAGGACGGGAGAGGAAGGGATAGGTATATCTCAGCGATGAGGAAGCACATGCATGAGCTCAGGAGCAGCGAGACAGACTACTCATCCTTCTTCCCTCCCAGGATACAGAGGCCTAAGACCAGAAGCATAGAGGATGACAGGCCCCTTGTGATTGGACGATGCCCATGCCCTGTTGATGGAGAGAAGACAAGATGCTGCAACCTCAGGACGCTCGATGCCGCGGCGCAGTGCGCATTCGGATGCTCATACTGCTCAGTGCAGGCCTTCTACAACGAGAACAGGATCCTTGTTGCAAAGGATCTGGGAAGGAGGCTTGAGGAGATAGAGCTTCCTGAAGGGACATGGCACATCGGGACGGGACAGGCATCGGACTCGCTCCTCTTAGGCGATGACTGCGGAACGCTTTCAGGGCTCTCCTCCTTCGCATCAGCCCATCCGGGGATCGCAATCGAGCTGAAGAGCAAGTCAGACAGGAACGTCTTCGATCGCCCATGGCCAAGGAACATGATCTTCACATGGTCCCTCAATGCACCCACTATAGCAGAGAAGGAAGAGCATCTCACAGCAAGCCTGGAAGGCAGGCTGGACAACGCAGAGCGCGCTGTCAGGAACGGCAGCCTCGTAGGCTTCCACATTCATCCCATGGTCTATTTCAAGGGATGGAAGGATGAGTACAGGCATGTAGTTGAATCCATCACTTCGCGCTTCTCGCCGGAGAACGTCGTGATGATAAGCATAGGAACGCTTGTATTCACAAAGGCCGTGATGCAGCGCCTGAGAAGGCAGGGGAACCTCACGAGGGTCCTCGAGATGGAGCTTGAGAAGACAGCTGGAAAGTACTCATACCCATTCGAGAAGAAGAGGGAGATGTTCTCATACGTCTCATCCCTCTTTCCTCCATCATGGCATGAGAGCGTATTCTTCTACCTATGCATGGAGGACCCTAGGCTCTGGATGCCCGTCCTCGGAAGGGAGTACTCATGCGATAGGGAGTTCGAGGAGGATATGAAGAGGCACTACCTGGGCAAGATACTCTCTACCTCCTGAAGAGGCTGAGAACGCCATCCGGCTGAAGGAAGAGAACAGGCATTATAAGAGGGAGGAAGGCAGAGCCTCTTCCTCCTGAACCTCCTGCCTCCTTCTTCCATCTCCTCTGAGATCCACTCAGCATCACCCATCCTATGAATATGGATGAGAGAAGAGAGCGATGATGACGACCAATGCAAGAAGCACAGGCATCATTGCCTTTGATACCCTCTCTATTCCCTTCTCGGCTCTCCTGTATACGATCATTGCCGTGACAAGTATGAGGACAAGGGAATAACACACATAAAAAGAGGATGAAATGAATCCAGTGAAGAAGGAATCGGCATAAGGAAACCCGCCATCAGGCGGGCTCAGCGTCTTTTGCTATGAATCATCTTAGCTTCTGCTCAAAGAGCTCCTTCTCCCTAGCAGTGAGTTCCGGCTCTCTTCCATCAAGAAGCGCCTTGATTGCCTCGACCTCCTTTCCGGAGAAGCTCCTGCCCTTGAGCTTATGGTTCTCGAAGGCCTCGGTTGCAAGCGGGCATACTGCCCTTACGATCTCCAGCATGACCTTTCCGTACTCCCTTATCTCATACTGCGCATGGGCATCGAGCCTGAGAGCAAGGAAATGGAAGAGATTATGGAGGTCTATCTGCCAGTAGAACTCAGTGTAAAGGGAAAGCGGAAGGTCGATCCTCGCGATCTCCCTTGCAATCCCCATATCAAGCAGGCGGCCGTAGTTCTCAAAGGCCCTCTTCGAGTCCTCGTTCATGATTGCCTTCACCTGATCTGCAATCTCCTGGGACACAGGCTCGTTCTTCCTCCCCTGCTTGTTGTCCTCGCTCTGGAGTGCGATATTACTGTCATCAGGGATGTATACCTCATCCTTCATCACGGAGTATCTTCCCGATATCTCATTCATCCTGGCAGTCCTGTGCCTTGTCCACTGCCTTGCAACGAAGATAGGCATCTTCACATGGAAGGTGAACACGACCTGCTCAAACGGGGAGGTATGGTCATTTCGCAGGAGGTAGTTGATCAGGCCTTTGTCCTGCCTGTAGGACTTGGTGCCCTCTCCATAGCTTACCCTTGCTGACTGGACTATCCTCTGATCGGACCCAAGATAGTCGACCAGACGTACGAAACCATGGTCAAGGACAGGGAATTCCTTATCGAGGATTGCCTCTGCCTCAGGTACAATACAATGCATGCTTTTACTCCTTAGATACAACCCATCCTTGCTAGAGTAAGGGTTATTCCGCCAACAGCGGCGGTCTCCGTCCTTAATATCCTATCACCTAAAAGACAGGGTTTGAACCCTCTTGATAGGAAAACATTCCTCTCGCGCTCCGTCCATCCCCGCTCGGGTCCGATGGCGATCACTGGCCTTCTGCCCGCAAGATCCAGTGTCGAGAGAGGGACCGAGCCTATTGCGTTATCCAGAAGATAACGGTCAGAAGCATCGCCAAGCCTATCGATTGCATCTGATACGGAGGATGCGATGACGACATCCGGCACCCCTGTGCGCCCCGACTGCATCGCTCCATCAATGAGGATTGATTCATACTCGCCTGAGGAGAAGAGAGATGACTTCAGGTAGCTCTTCTCTCCCAGATCGGATACAGGGAGGATCAGACGCGAGACACCGAGGGATACAGCCTCCCTCAGGATCCTCTTCATGCATATTGGGCGGACCAGCGCTATTATCGCAGTGAGGGGATGAAGATATGAGCCATCCTCCCTGAAATCGAATGAGAACGACATGCTGTCGCCTATAGACTCTATCCTGGCCATTCCCATCATACCATTGGCAAAACCTGCCTTGAAGCTGTCTCCCTCCTTCATCCCCAGGACCTTCAGGATATGCTGGCACCTGGGATCTGAAAGAGGAAGGGAAGACTCGCCCTCCCTGAAGAGAACTATGTTCATGATCTTCCGAAGAGGTGGGACATATAGCGGATGCTCTCGAATGCAGGAGAATCGATGTCCTTCTCATCCATCTTCCAGGACCAGTTGGAAGAACCGCATGTCGATGGGACATTCATCCTCGCATCCTCGCCAAGGCCCAGTATGTCCTGCATAGGGATGATCGCATACATGCTGCTGCATCCGAGAAGAGCCCTGATCATCTTCCATACAACCTCATCATCGCTGCACTCGAAATACCTTCGCACATAGTCCTTCGTGCCGTCATCAAGGCTGTTGAACCATCCGCGCGATGTATTGTTGTCATGCGTTCCTGTGTATGCGACAGAGAGAGGCACAGCATTATGGGGAAGGTATGCATTGTCTACCTGCCATTCCCCGTCCTCGAATGCGAAGGCGAACTGGAGGATCTTCATTCCCGGCAGCCCATTGTCATCCCTGAGCTTCTCAACCTCCGGAGTGATCACTCCAAGGTCCTCTGCTATGATCGGCAGATCCTCTCCGAATGCGCCCTTAACGGCATCGAAGAAGTCCTGTCCCGGTCCCTTGACCCACTTTCCATTGAGGGCAGTCTCCTCACCCTCTGGAACCTCCCAGTAGGCCTCAAATCCCCTGAAGTGGTCTATCCTGACTATATCGCATAGCTCGAAGGTCTTCCTGATCCTCTCGATCCACCACTTATAGCCTGTCTTCTTATGCTCCGGCCATCTGTACAGAGGATTGCCCCAGAGCTGTCCTGTTGCGGAGAATGCATCTGGCGGAACTCCCGAGGATGCTTCCTGATGGCACTCCTTATCCATCATCAGGAGCTTCGGATTGCTCCATGCATCGGCTGAGTCAGGAGCTACGAATATAGGGATATCTCCTATGATTTCGACATTCTTCCCATTAGCATAGGCCTTCAGCTCCGCATACTGGCTGAAGAAGAAGAACTGCATGGCCTTGTACTCTTCTATCCTGTCCTTAAGCTCCTCAGAGACCTTGCTGATTGCCTTTGCCTTCCTCTTCCTGACATCCTCGGGCCATACTGAAGCCCACCTTGAGTCATTGTATTTATCGCAGAGAGCCTGGAAGAGAGCATAGTCATCAAGCCACCATCCCTCCTTCTCCAGGAATGCACTGTACTCAGCAGAACCGGATGCAATCAGATTCCCTGCGGCCTTTCTCAGGAGAGGAGTCTTGAGGCTTCTGGCTGCAGAGTAGTCGACCCTCTTGCTGCTCTCTGCCTTGCATACGATATCCTCAAGCTCAAGATAACCATCCATGAAGAGCTTCCTGGGGGAAATCAGAAGCTCGTTTCCTGCGAATGCGGACCTTGCAGAATACGGGCTGTCTCCGAAGCCCGTTGGTCCAAGCGGAAGAATCTGCCATAGCCTGATTCCCGACTCCGATAGCCTGTCGATGAAGCGGTAGGCTGCATCGCCAAGGTCCCCTATTCCATAATCCGATGGAAGCGATGTGATATGCATCAGCACACCGGTCTTTCTTTCTTTTCCTTTCATAGCCAACAGTATAATTGATAAGCATGAGTAAGAAAAGCAAGCAGGGACGTTTGTATTTAATCATTGGAAAAAAGGAAAATGCGGTATAGAATAAATACATGGGATGCACGGAATTATCTAATCAGTTCAATGTAGGTGACAGGGTGGTGTACCCCAATCAGGGCGTTGGGATGATACTCTCCATGGAGGAAAGGCGCGATCGGCACTACTTCCGGCTGAGGCTCTCATCCTCCGATATGGATGTCCTTCTTCCTGTTGAGAACGCAGGCAGCCTTGGGCTTAGGCATACGGCTACGAAAGAGGAGACAGAGGAGGCCCTGTCATCCCTATCGGGCAAGGCAATGCACATGGGAAACGACTGGAAGGACAGGCTCAATGCAAACCTGAGCCTTATGAAGGAGGGCTCAATCATGTCGATTGCCAAGGTCGTGAATTCCCTCTACAGCAGATCCAAGATCAAGGAGCTCCCGGTGCAGGAGAGGAGAATCTACGATAACGCAATAGCAATCCTTGTCGAAGAATCATCTTATGTGCTAGGAATAGAGGCAGAGGAGACGAGAAAGCTAATATTCTCCAGACTTGAGAAATGCCAATACCCCCATTCGCAGCAATAATAACAGCATCGGGCTCATCCGAGCGCTTCAACAGAGGCAGGGATGAGAAAGTAAAGAAGGAATTCCTTTCAATAGATGGACATACGGTCCTGTATAGGGCAACTGAGCCGTTTTTCGAGGTTCCAGGCCTGAGCATGGTCGTAATAACGCATCCGAAGGGAGCAGAGGACGAGACAGCAGTGGCGCTCGAGGACCTGATGAACATAGGCACTGTCCCATTCATCTTCGTAGAGGGAGGAGATACAAGGAAAGAGTCCGTGAGGAATGCCCTCAACGCAATAAGGGAGTCAATGTTCCCAGTGGAATTCGTGGCAATACACGATGGCGCAAGGCCCTTCATCACCCCTGATATGATCATAAGGACCTTCGCAGCCGCTACTGTGGTAGGAGGAGCCGCTCCTGCAACGAGGATCACAGATGCCGTGAAGAGGCTCGGTGAGAACGGGCTGGTGGAGGAGAGCGTAGACAAGGCATCCCTTATCAGCGTCCAGACGCCTCAGATCTTCAGCAAGGAGAATCTGCTTGAAGCCTATGACGAATCAGCAGGCGTGACTGCAGATGACGATATATCGGTTTACGTGGATGCAGGATTCCCATGCACAGTCGTGCAGGGAAGCCCTGAGAACAGGAAGATCACGTACTTCTCGGACATCCCGGATGCAGAGTCGCAGATAGAGAGCTATATCAAGGCACGCGAGGAAGGAAGGACCAGCCGCCGGGCTGTCACGAGGATGAGGGAGCTTATGCACGAGAGGGCTGAAGGATGAGAGCTGGGCTCGGTAGCGATATCCACCGCCTGGGAGAAGGACGCAAGCTCATGATCGGAGGCATCGAGATTCCTTCGGACAAGGGAGAGATCGCCCACTCCGACGGGGATGTGCTTATCCATGCAGTAATCGACTCGATCCTCGGGGCCCTTGCAAAGGGGGATATCGGAGCGCTTTTCCCTCCTGAGGACAGCAGGTTCAGGGATGCGGACAGCAAGGAGCTGCTGCGTCACGTGCTCTCGCTCTACAGCCCCAGGATAATCAACATCGATGCCACAGTCACGCTTGAGAGGCCTAAGCTCAGGAATCATATCGAAGATATAAGAAAGAGCCTCTCCGCGATCCTCTCCATCCCGATGGATGCTGTATCCGTCAAGGCAAAGACAGCAGAGGGGCTAGGACCGATAGGCCAGGGAGAGGCCATCAGCGCCGAATGCATCACGCTCATTGAATAGAAATGCCACCCGAAGGTGGCAATCTATCGTTATTTGGATATAAGCATCGTCTTTGGATCCAGGTTGACCCTCATCGGCTTAGGAACGTTCTCATGATGAGCTCTTACAACAGTCATGACTACCTTATCGATCTTATCATCGTACTTCAGTGCAACGAGCACGTCGATCTTATCGAAATACTTCACAAGAGTATTAGGAACACCATATTCATCGAATGTGACATCCGGTCTGACTGGCGATACAGAGAACCAGATCTCGAGGTTCATCTTCTCTGCGAAGGCCTGGATCTTCTCGATATCAGCCTCTTCTGCCACTGTGAGCTTGTAGCCATCGAAAAGGATTGCATCGGCCTTGAATGCACCCTGTGTGATCAGCGACTCGAGCGATGCGAGGATCTTCTCGATCGATACCTGATCCTGGGAGAAGTTCATCACGACTCTGTTTGCGAGAATGGAATTGTATACCGTAGCGGCATCATCGAGAGACTGCATCTCGGAAATCTCGCGGAAGACCTCCTTGTACCAGTTGATGACATGCTCGACATTTCCAGAGAAAGATACATGAATCACGTTCTCGCCCTTGAAGAGCTTATCTGTTGCAAGATGAACAAGGCAAGCTGTTTTTCCTACGCCGTGCTTTGAGACGATCACACCGAGGTTGCCCTTTCCAAGGCCGCCATTGATGGAATCCTCAAATACTCTCAGGGGGCTAAGACTGTTAAGTTCCTTGATATCCATTTTAGTTTCCTCCGTTTTCTTCTTGTTAAGAGTATATAACATGCAGAGTATGTAAAGATAGAGAAATCTTGAAAAATCCACCACAATTGTGGATCCCAGACACTATCTGGCTGCTCTCCTGTAGTTCCTCTTCAGCCTTCTTCGCTCGAAGATGAAGAAGATGACTGGGGTTATGAAAAGCGTGATCACCATGCTTGTCAGGAGGCCTCCCATGATCACCTGCCCAAGCGGGGCATAGAGCTCAGAGCCCTCTCCTACGGCAACAGCCATAGGAATGACTCCGAGGATAGTCGTAAGGGAGCTCATCAGGATAGGCCTGAGCCTCGAGACTGTTCCTTCGACTATGCTCTCGAGAAGCATCGACCTCTCTTCATCCAGCCCTATCCTTCCCTCCATCTCCCTCTCGGTAAGGTCCTTCGTCACGATGCCCATCTTCCCAAGCGCCGAGATCCTGCGCTCCGAGAAGCGCTGGTTGATGGAATCTATGAGTATGATTCCATTGTTTACAAGCATACCTACAAGGCTCACGATTCCAAGGACGGCGATCATATTCAGCGTAGAGCCGAAGATAGCAAGCGAGAGAGTGACGCCGATGAGGCAGAAAGGAACCGTCATCATGACCTGGATAGGCTGGTTATAGCGCTCGAAGATCATGACCATGACAAAATATACAAGGAAGATGCCTATGATCATCGCCTCTGCTATAGGTACGAAGGAATCCGCTATAAGATCTCCAAGTCCTGTCTCCTTTATCGCCATTCCATCGCCAAGTGGATTGGATGCCATGTACTGCCTGAAGCGCGAGGAGATCCCTGTAGTGGACTCCCCTAGGATCTTCGCATTCACTGTAATGGAAGGGGATCTGTCCGTATGGCTTATCTGGCTGAGCTCGCTCTCTGCCGTGAGATCGGCGATGCTGTCTACGCTTACATTGCCAAGCTGGCCCGAGACCTTGAGGATGGTCATAAGGGAATCATTCACAGGATAGGAGGATACATCCGACTGGAGGTGTATGCCATAACGCTCCTTTGTGACAGGATCCATGAATGTTCCTATATCCATTCCATTGAAGAGTACTGCGTTGGTCATAGCAGCCTGATAGCTTGTAAGGCCAAGGGATGAGAGATTGTCATAGCTTGCATTCATCACAGCTGAGACATTGTCGTAGCTTGCTGAGATAGATGCATTGACGACCTCAGGATCAGTGACAAGGTAATCCCTTATTCTCTCAGCCTCCCTGTAAAGCTCAGCGCTGTCGCTTCCTGTGATGGTGACTCCGAAGCCGCCGCCGTTGGACATGTACCCTACATACCTGTCGAAGCCTCCGTTTGAGACATCGACCGAGACTCCTGGGATCTCCGACTCGAGAAGGAACTGCAGATCGGTAATGGCCTCGTGGATGTCCCAGTCGCGCTCCTTAACAGGCACAAGCACGATGTGCATGCCTCCGTCATTCGGAGTCGATGTGAAGTTGATTACGCTTCCCGCCTGCCTTCCAACGTAAGTAAGGTACGTCCTTACATCCTCCTCAGGAAGGTATCCAAGCACAAGCTCCTCCACCTTCCTCATGCCCTTCTCTGTCTCCTCAAGGGTATATCCATATGGGAATGATATATTGATGTTGAAGTCGCTGTTATCAGTCGAAGGTATGAATGCCATCTTCTGCTGCGGGATCGTGTATGCTGTGACAAAGAGTATTCCAAGAGCAAGGAGAATGATCGCGAATGGATCTGCGAGCACTCCCCTTATTGCCTTGCCGTACCATTTCTCCAGCTTATCGACACCCCTTACCACAAGGCTCTTCTTCTTCGGGATCCTGTACTCATCGCCCTCCTTCAGGAACTTCTTCAGAAGCCATGGAACGAATACAAGAGCAACCGCAAGGGATGCGAGGATGCTTATCATGAACGTGATCGCGATATCGTGCAGGAGCTTTCCGACAAGCGATGATATAAGCGAGATAGGAATGAATACGACTACAGTCGTCAGGTTGGACCCGAGAACAGATAGGCCTACCTTCTCGGTTCCGCTGTCGATCGACTCTGTTACGTTGTAGAGCGCCCTTCCGTTCTTCGTGTCCTGGTAGAACCTGTATGTCTCATCGATGACGACGATTGATGCATCTACTATGGATCCCAGCGCAACTACTATTCCGGAAATAGAGAGGATGTTGACAGTAAGCCCCATCACCTTCATCCCGAGGAAAGTGAAGAAGATAGAGAGAGGAATCGATACTCCTATTACCAGTGTTGCCCTGATATCATTGAGGAAGAGGAAGATCACAAGGATCGCAATCAGGATGCCAAGCACTCCTGACTGTATTACAGTGCTCATCGAGTTGGAGACAACGGTCTTATCCTCTGCGATCATCTCGAAGCGGAGAGCTCCACCTGTCTCCCTCTCTGCATCCCTGAGTATGCTCTCTATCTCATTGGTGATCCTTATCGCATTTCCATCGCTTCTCTTGAATACATCGACAACGACCACATCCTCACCGCCACGGGTTATCATGTAGTCCCTGTCGGCATAGGAAAGCTCGACATCAGCAACGTCGCCGAGCCTTATTATCTGGTTATCCTCTCCTGATCCGACTGGAAGGTTCACGATATCATCAAGCGAATCGAATGTGCCCTGGTATCTGATGGAGACCTGCTTCCCCTCATATGTCCCGGTTCCCAGAGGGATGGAGTTATTGGAGTACTGGAGCATCTGGTAGACAGCAAGCGGGCTTATGCCCTTGCTGTCGAGGTCTGCGATCCTCAGCGTTATATTCACCCTTGGCTCGGCTGTTCCAGAGATGTCTATCCTGGAGACTCCGTCAATCTGCGTCAGCCTTGGCTTGAGAGTGTTCTCGATATAGTAGGATACGGAGCCTAGGTCATTGCCCCCGAAGCACGCGAACGTTGCCGTGCTCAGAAGCGAGGAGCCTCCGAGTATGCACTGAGGCAGGCCCTGAAGATCCGATGGGAGGTCGTCCTCCAGCTCCCTGATCCTGTCCCTGACCTCCTGTATCTTATCCTCAGGCTGCACGCCGTCTGCGAATGTGATTACGGTCGTACCGATGCTGTTGGAGGCAGTAGACGATATGCTCTTGAAATCAGGAAGAGTGACGAAATCATCCTCCAGGATGTTTATGACCTCCTTCTCGATATCCTCGCTGCTTGCTCCTGGCCATACAGACACGACATAGATCTGAGGCATATTGATATCGCCTACGAACTCAACATTGGTCGTAGCTACAGAGTAGATGCCGAATAAAGCCAGGGCAATCAGGATCATTCCTATGATCACCGGATGCCTGACTGAGAATCTGGAGAGAACCATGCTAGAAGCCCTCTGTGACTGAAACAGGCTGATTATCAAGCACTTTGTTCTGTCCCCTTACGATGAAGAACGTATCCTTGTACCTGTCATCCACCTGGAAATACTCATCATCCTCAAGCATCCTTTCCATCTCGAGGTACCATGCCTTCGTGATTCCCTCATCTTCCCTGATCGCATAGATGCTTCCGTCAAGCTTCTTCACAGACTGCCTGAGAGCATAGACATCGGATGATCTGTAGACTATCCTCACCTCCACCATCATTCCAGGCCTGAACCGGGACACGTCCCCTGTGAGCCTCACCTTCATGGAGAAGCTCTTGGTAGTAGGATCTATGTATGGGGAAACAGAGACAAGCTCCGCTTCGGCCCTTTCCTCCTCCCCGTTGGTCTTCCTTATCACCTCGATCCTGAGCCCATCCCTGTTGTCTTCGATGATGTGGTAGTACTTCTCCGGTATCTTCACATTCACGATGAGGTTATCGAGGTCCGCTATCACTGCAATCGGAGTGTCGGATACGGCAATCGATCCGACAGACCCATTTGACATCAGCACCGTTCCATCCACAGGGGATTTGACGTAGCAGTATCCAAGCTGGAGGGAAGCAAGGTCATACTGGGCCTTTCCTGCATCCCTCTGGGCCTTCACCTCATCGTAGTTCTGCTGCGTTGCGCCGCCCTTCTTATATAGCGATGAGATTCTCTCGAACGTAGCCTCATATGCCAGGTATGCCGCCTCTGCCTGCTTCAGCTGAAGCTCATATGGCTCTGTGTCGATCACTGCCAGGACCTGGTCCTTTCTAACCTCCATGCCGTTCTCGACGCTGTACTCCATGATCGTTCCCTGAACAAAGGGAACAGCAGGGACCATCGACTCAGCCTCGATATACCCTGTCACAGAGTAGCTCTCGCTTATGGTCCTCACCTCAGGCTTCTCGACCTGGACAGGGACTGCAGGAGACTCATAGGTCTGATCCTGGATGCTGGAATAGAACCACCTGACTGCAAGGAACATGGCAGCGATGGCAATTATGGCAAGAACATATTTCAATAGTCTTTTCATCAGACATTTCCTCAAATGGAGCAGCAAGGAGCCGCATTATCTAATTGATAATCAAAATATGGGCAACAGGCAACAAAGGACGGACTCGATTCCATGAATCCTCGCCGTATTGAATTTGCGCTTGAAACTATCGAGTCTGATTCCCAGCCTTCTTGCACAATTGATGATCAATTCCTCTCCGTTAATTGCCTTAAGAAGCTCTCGTCTGAGATCCTCTTCCTTTACTTTCATGAAAAAAACCTCCTAATTGGATTTTTGGTCCAACTAGAAGGTCACAGGTCAAAGGTAGAGAAACCTACTGAAATTGGGAATTTCCAACGCAAATGCGGGTATTCTAGCTAACTCCAGAAAGGGATACTGGCGGATAGCCGCCAGCCCAATACTACAAACAGCCCTCTCAAACCGACGGCTTGAGAGGGCTGAATTCCAGTTTTCTATCCTTACTACCGCAAGTCCGTAGCGGTATAAACAGGGGAGGAGCCATGTACCAGACCGGTACGCACGGCTGAAGTGGGAGGTCGGCTGTCCAAATAATGGTAAGCCTCCTACCCGATTTCTTCAGTTCTAATCAGGAACCCTTATGGGGTCTGATTTGTGTTATACCGCGAGGGCCGAAGCAAACGCAAAGACGCTTACTCAGCGATCTTCTTGAACTCTTCGTAAACGAACTGAACCTTGGGACCGATAACAACCTGAACAGCGGTCTTACCGGGACGGATGACGCCAGAAGCACCGGAGGACTTAATCTTCTTCTCGTCAACCAGCAGACGGTCCTTAACTTCCAGTCTCAGACGGGTGATGCAATGGTCGATGGAGGTAATATTCTCCTTACCGCCCAGGCCTTCCAGAATGATCTGAGCCATGGTGGTGTAGTCATTGTTTGCCAGCTCGATCTTCAGCTCGCCTTCCTGATCGTCTTCACGGCCGGGGGTCTTCAGATCCCACTTGGTGATAGCGAACTTGAACACGAAGTAGAAGATAATGAAAGCAGCAGCACCCAGGGGCAGGATCAACCAGGTGTTTGCAGCTGCGGGCAGAGAAGCGGAGAAGATCAGGTCAGTTGCGCCAGCGGAGAAGCAGAAACCAGCACGGAAGCCCAGAGCAACAGCGATGGTGGTGAAGATGCCGTACAGAGCAGCATAGACAACGTACAGGGGGAATGCCAGGAACATGAATGCGAACTCGAAGGGCTCAGTGACGCCGCAGATGAATGCACAGACTGCAGCAGCGCCAACGATACCGATAGCGT
>JAXFQZ010000022.1:0-11449 GCA_034178685.1 Candidatus Ornithospirochaeta sp.
CAATTGGTTTTTCTCGGTTGCTCTGAGGCATAGGATGCAGGGCACCGATAGGCTCAGGATGAGAAGCAATGGATTGGATCTGTCTCTCCGGTCCAGGGATCACGGAGGAGGAAGTAAGCCCTGTGCCGGCTCCATAGGCACATATGATAGGAGGACGGCCTCTCTCTCAAGACCGGTTTCCATATAGTGGATCCATATCCCTCGTCCTGGCACATGATAGGCATGCATTCCGTCCTATGGGAAACGTAGGGTTCTCTTTCACGCTGCAGTTGACCATCTTTGCAGAATCAGTATAATTTGTTATACAAATCATACTTTTTTGGAGGTGGATATGAGACCGGAAGGTATATATGCATGGACAGTCACAGTAGGGGAGAAGGGACAGATAGTCATCCCGAAGAAGGCAAGGGAGCTTTTCTCTATTAAGCCAGGGGATAATATAATCCTGCTTGCTGATGAGAAGCTCGGGCTTGCAATCCCACCCAAGAGCGCCTTTGCGGCATTCGCTTCTGCTGTCTTCGAGACGATGGGGGATCAGAATGAGAAAGCACTATCTTGACAATCTCAGAGCCTCGCTGGTGATCCTCGTTGTCTTCTACCATATATGCTACATACTCAATGGAGTAGGCATAGAGGGCGGCGTCTACCTGGGAAGAAGCTATGCGGTATGCGATTCCTTCGCACGCCTCGTGTATCCGTTCTTCATGGTTGCTCTCTTCGCTGTCTCGGGAATGGTCTCGAGGATTGCGCTCAGGAACGGGCGCAGGGAGTACATGAGAAAGCGCGTTGACAAGCTTCTTGTTCCATCCACGCTAGGCCTCCTTGCATTCCATTTCATCACAGGTTATCTCAACACAAGGCCTGCTGCAGAGTACTTCGAATCCATTCATCCCGTTGCAAGGTACTTCATATACGTATTTGCCGGAACGGGCGTCATGTGGTTTGCCCAGCTTCTCTTCGTCTATTCGGCGATCCTGGTTCTCCTAGTATCCCTTGATAGGGACAGGAAGGCCGAGAATGCGCTATCGGGCATGCCCTATCCCGTGATCCTTGCGCTCTCGCTTGCTGTATGGGCATCCTCATTCGTCCTCAATGCAAAGACTATCGTCGTCTATAGATTCGGGATCTACCTTGTCTCCTTCCTCCTTGGCTATTATGTGCTATCAGGCGAGGAGGCCGAGAAGAGGATAATAAGATACAGATTCGTCTCTCTGTCACTTGCCGCCGTCTCCGCTGTCCTCTACATGGTCTTCGAAAGGGAGAACCTATACGTATCGCCCGAGAGCCTTGAGGGGATATTCACGAATCTATATGCATGGTTCATGACGCTTGCGCTGATAGGCATGTACGGAGCATACATGGACAGGACCGGAAGAGTGCTCTCGTTCCTCTCCGCAAGGAGCTACGATCTCTATGTCTTCCACTACACTGCGATGCTTGCCTCTGTCATGGCAATAAGCGGAACAGGGCTTCCTCTTTACATGAAGTACATCATTCCTCTCTTAATCGCTTTCATCGCATCATACATCCTGGGCGCAATAGTAAGGAGATTGCCTGTACTTCGCTATCTGATACTTGGAATGAGGTGCAATAGAAGGAAAGCTATAGTATCATAGCGGCATGTGGATTGTATTTGCGTTTCTGTCTGCTCTCTTTGCAGGCCTGGCATCGGTACTTGCAAAATGCGGAATAAAGGATACTGACTCGACTGTGGCAATGGCTATCAGGACAGTCGTCGTTCTTGTCTTCACATGGATACTGGTTGGGATACAGGGCGTGTTCCAGCCACTGAGCGCCCTTGATACAAAATGCCTTGTCTTTCTTGCGCTGTCGGGTATAGCCACAGGAGCATCGTGGTTCTTCTACTACAAGGCGCTATCTATCGGGGATATAAACAAGGTAGTGCCTATAGATAAGTCAAGCACGGTGCTGACTATCGTGCTTGCAGCCATAATACTGGGAGAAAGCATCACTGCATCAAGCGCAGTCGGCGCTTCTCTGATCCTTGCTGGCACTATGCTTATGATCGAGAAGAAGCAGTCAAGCGGAAAGGCGGATGGGTATTCGTACATTGCATATGCTGTGCTCTCAGCTATATTCGCTGCCCTGACATCGATCCTGGGCAAGATAGGAGTTTCCTCCATAGACTCGACGCTTGCGACAGCAATGAGGACCTGCATAGTCCTGATCTTCGCATTCGCGCTCGTTGTGGCTACAGGAAAGAAGGAGCAGATATGGAGAGTGGGACGAACTGAGCTTCTCTTCATAGTCCTCTCCGGATTCGCAACCGGCTCATCATGGCTATGCTACTACAAGGCGCTTCAGGACGGAAAGGCAAGCATAGTAGTGCCTATAGACAAGCTGAGCATACTCGTTTCCATTGCATTCGGTGCAATCGTATTCAAGGAAAGGCTTTCGAGGAAGTCGGCAATAGGGCTTGCGCTTCTCGTCGCAGGCACGCTTTCGATGCTAATATAGGGTATGATAAAGCAGAATCTCCATACGCATTGCGTTTTCTGCGATGGCAGGAACACAATAAGCGAGATGGCTAGCAAGGCCATCTCCCTCGGCTTTGATTCCATTGGCTTCTCAAGCCATGCATATACAGGCCTGCCTTTCGATGAGTGCGGGATCGAAAGCCCAGAGGCATTCGAGGACTACATCTCCGAGCTGGACCGTGTTAAGGCAGAGTACGGGACGAGGCTTTCCATATTCAGCGGGATCGAGCTTGAGAGCAGGGATGCCTATTCGGATAATCCTGCGATAGACCCGAGGCTCGATTACTCGATAGGATCCGTGCACTATTTCTGGAAGGACGGCATCGCGTATCCTGTGGATTACAGGGAGAAGGACTTTCTCGAGGCTGCGGATGCCTTCGGGGGCTTCAGGCCCCTTATTGAGCACTACTATGAGGAGGTAGTGCGCTTTTCCAACGTATCGAAGTACGATATAACAGGGCATCTGGATCTGGTTACCAAGTTCGTGGAGCGTACAGGGTGGGATTTCGAGAGCAGGCCATGGTACAGGGATGCAGCGATATATGCTGCAGAGCGCGTAGTTGAGAATGGCAAGATAATAGAGGTCAACACAGGAGCAATCGCAAGGGGATACAGGACCAGTCCATACCCTGCGCCCTTCATCCTCTCACGCCTAAGGGAGCTCGATGCGCCGGTTACGGTGACGACTGACTGCCATGATGCTGAATTCCTTTCCGCAGGCCTTGATGATGCATATGCGATGCTGGAAGGGATGGGCTTCAGGAGGGCGATGATCCTTGATGATTCAGGCTTTTCGTCCCTGTCCTTCCGGTGATCACATACTTTCCGAGATCTATGTGCCTGTAGTAGATAGCGAGGATGATCGCATTCAGCAGCCATCCGAGGGGATATCCCATTGCTACAGCGTAGATCGAATCGGTGAGCCTTGAGACCACGAAGAGGTATGCCTGCCTGAATGCGATGAAGCAGGACATGGTGACGATCATGGGGATTTTCGTGTTCCCGGCTCCCTTGAGAGCGCCGTTATGTATGAGGTTGAAGGAATTGCATATGAAGAAGGGGCTGATCGTCCTCAGGAAGAGCGTTCCGTAGTATATGACATCCTCATCCTTGTTGAAGAGGTAGACAAGCTGCGGAGCAAGCACCCATAGGATGATGATAAGGACAACAGCTGTGATGAAGTTCATCAGAGTCGCATCCTTTATTCCCCTGTTTGTCCTCTCTATCTTCCCAGCTCCCAGGTTCTGGCCTGCGAACGTAGTGATCCCAAGCCCTATGCTCTGCAGCGGCAGGAGGCAGAACTTGTCTATCTTCGAGTAGCTTGACCATCCTGCCATGGCAGCTGAGCCGAAGTGGTTGATGTATGACTGGATGAACACGTTGGAGAATGAAGTAATCATCATCTGGAGGGCAGTAGGCATGCCGATCCTGATGATCTTGACCGCCCTTTCGGGGTATATCCTGATTTTCCTTATCTCGATGCGGAAGCTTCCCCTCTCCCTGAGGAGAATCGCTGCTACAAGGATCGCAGAGAGAGCCTGCGAGATGATTGTCGCGTAAGCGGCTCCCTCGACGCCGAAGCGGAGGATCGCAACGAAGATGATATCGAGGATCGTATTCGTAAGCGCTGAGAAGATGAGGAAGAAAAGAGGCCTTCTCGAATCCCCTACAGCCCTGAGTATACCAGCTCCCATGTTGTAGATGAGCTGGCCTGTGACTCCCATGAAGTATATCCTCAGGTACCTGCTTGCCTCCGGCCATACGTCATCAGGAGTGCCCAGCATCTCAAGGAATGCGGGAGTCAGAAGCTGGGAGAGCACAGTCAGGACCACGGAGAGAAGAAGCGTGATGGCGACTGTCGAATGGACTGACTCAGAGACGTTCCTATCCTGCTTTGCTCCGAAGTACTGTGAGATCACTACTCCGGCTCCCGCCGAGAGCCCTGAGAAGAAGCCTATGAATGTGCTGATGATCGGATCGACAGAGCCGACAGCCGCAAGCGCTTCCTTGCCGATGTAGTTTCCTACCACTATGCTGTCGACTGTGTTATAAAGCTGCTGGAAGAGGTTCCCTATCATGAGAGGGAGGGAGAAGAGGAGGATGCATTTCCAGGGGGTGCCTTCAGTCATTCTCATCACTTCAGCATTCCTTTTCATCATACCCTCCGCTGTCTACCATAGTTTTTAATCGGGAATTAAGCAAGTGCTAATATTCTGCATGCAATTGTCTAATTTTGCATTTATTGCTTATTTTCAATATAGTATGTAACAATTGCTTTCAAACAGGGTTCAATTCCCAGGAGGGGCTTATGAAGATCAAGGCAATAGCACTAATCGTTCTCTCGCTTATTTTCGTATCACCTGCTTTCGCAGATGATCCATACATACAGGTCACAGGAAGCGCTTCTGTCAGGATGCGCCCTGATATCGCATCGTTCACGATCACTGCATCGTTCACCGAAAGCACCGCTGAGGCAGCCCGCGTGAAGGCAAGCTCGGTAGTCAGCAAGGCAGTCGATATCATGTCATGGCAGTTCGGCGTAAGCGGCAAGGATATCGCGACAAGCTATATCTCGGCAGGTCCTGAGTACAAGTGGAAGGATGGAGAGAACATCCTTGTCGGACAGAACGTAAGGCAGTCTGTCACATTCCGTGTCAGGAACATAGATGATATCGGAAGGATCTACGAGAGCCTTATGAAGCTCGATGGCATCTCGATCTCCGATGTCACTCTCGATAAGGAAGACAAGTCCTATGAGAAGAGCCAGGCAAGGAAGCTTGCTATGCAGGATGCCTATGAGAAGGCCTCTGATTATGCCGCTGCTGCAAACGTGAGGCTCGGGAGCATCCAGTCGATCAGGGAAAGCGGCTCATCCTCTTCCGCTTACAGGAAGGCCTCAAACACCGTTGCATATGCTCCTGCGGCAGATTACGGCTATGCATCGACCGAGTACACAGCCGATGACATAATCGTCTCAAGCTCAGTCGAGGCTGTATACTCCATAAGATGAGGAAAGCTCTTCTATTCATACTTGTGATTCTATCGCTATCCGCGCTCAGCGCTTCAGAGGCCAGGGACCTCGAAGGAAGATGGTTCCTGGCTGCCAGTACCCCGATAGGAGTCAAGTACGGGTATCTGGATATCTCATTCACGGACCAGAGCGCCTTTGAGGGGACGATAAACATCTTCAAGCACGATAACTCCTTCTCCGATGGAGTGCTATCAGGAGATGGCTTCTCGTTCTCAGGCACCATCAGGTTCATATTCAGCCGGATTCCCTTCAAGGCCACGGGCACGATCAGGGAAGGCTATGCCGAGGCTGTGATCGAAGCCGGAGGAAGGAAGATGGGTGCGCTGGCATCAAGGGATGAGGAGAAGCTTGCTGAGTGCGTCAAAAGGGGATTCCCCGATGAATAAGGCCTTATTCGCTGTTCCTGCGGTTTTGCTGCTTTCTGTCATTCCGCCAATTCTTGTTCCTTCGAGGACGCTTATCCTTACAGCGTTCTTTCCCATCGCTGGCCTCCTGATGTCAGCTGCGGCTTTTCTCTGGTGGAGTGTCCGGAATGAGCATTCATTCACAGCTCTCTATCCTATTGCTTTCTCCTGCTATACTGTCTTCGCGCTCATAGTCGAGCTTGTATCTGCATTCTATCCATCCCTGGGCTTTGCCTGGTATGCGCTTACAGAGGTCATGCTTCTATGCCTCTTCACATTCATCACAGTCTTCATAGCCGTGAACTCACGAAGCATTGAGGACCAGGAACAGAAGCCGTAAGCACACAAATTACACAATCCATGTTCGTTATAAGCGTTATGATATTTGTAAAATAAGGCTTGGATATGGTTAAATATCATATAGGAGGCTCATATGAATAGAATCATAACGATTAGCCGTCAGTTCGGTTCCGGAGGAAGGACTATCGGCAAGGAGACTGCAAAGAGACTCGGGATCAAATGCTATGACCATGAGCTGATAGAGAAGCTATCCGAAGAGAGCGGATTCACGAAGGAATACATTGCCGAGGTCAGCGAGTACTCAGAGCACGGAAGCTGGTTCAGGAATGCCTTCGCTGGACGCTATCAGAATGGATACTCCAATCAGGACTATCTTTGGATAGCGCAGAAGAAGATCATCACAGAGCTGGCTAAGGAGCCATGCGTGATCGTCGGGCGCTGTGCTGATTTCATCCTGCGCGACAGCGCGGATCTGCTGACTGTATTCATCCATGCAAGCATCGAGAAGAGGGCAGAGAGGATCGTCAAGGTCTACGGAGAGAGCGATGTGACGCCTGAGAAGAGGCTCAGGGACAAGGACAAGAGGCGTGCATCCTACTATCAGTTCTATACAGACATGGAGTGGGGGAACGCAGACCATTACGATATCGCACTCGATAGCGGGAAGCTCGGGATCGATAAGTGCGTGGATATCATCTCAAGCCTATACTGATTATGGCTCATGACTCTGGCCTAGGGAAAAGCCCTAGGCCTTATTGTTGACTTAAGGGGAGCAATGCTATATTTTGAATAACAAAATTACAGAATCTGTAAAAATGTTAATAAAAGGATATAGCGATGTACAGAACGCTTGCTCAGATGTTCAATGAGGTAGCTGATAATCATCCATTGGAGATTGCCCAGTATTACAAGAACGAGAAGGGAGCATTCACTCCCAAGACATATGTCCAGCTTCAGGAGGAGGTCTTTGCGCTCTCTCTTGCGCTTCGGTCAATTGGCGTGAGGAGAGGTGACAACGTCGCTCTCTTCTCTGATAACAGAGCCGAGTGGCTTGCCCTCGACCTTGCTCTTCTCTCCATAGGAGCGCGCGATGTCCCAAGGGGACGCGATGCGATGGAGTACGAGATCGGCATAATCGTGAAGGAGGCTGATTGCTCCGTGGTCATTGTCGAGAACGCAGTCATGCTTCGGAAGGTGCTCTCGGCTCTGAAGGAGAGGATCCCGGAGAGAATCATCGTCATAGATCCTGCTTCTGTGGATCATGAGGGAGCAGCTTCATACCAGGATCTGCTTAAGGATGGAATGGCTATCCTCGAGGAGAAGGGCGCAAGGGATGAAGCGAGGCATCAGGTGATGCTCGGCGGTGAGGATGATGTCATAACAATCATATTCACAAGCGGCACTACAGGAAATCCCAAGGGAGTCCAGCTGACAAACAGGAACATGGTCTACCAGCTGGGGGAGATACATAAGATAGCTCCCTTCGAGCCTGGGCAGAGATGGCTCTCGGTCCTCCCTGTCTGGCATTCATTCGAGAGGATAATGCAGTATGTGGCTCTGAATGAGGTGAACTCAATCGCATACTCGAAGCCTATTGGAAAGATAATGCTTACCGATATCCAGAGGATAAACCCGGCATTCATAAGCTCGGTGCCAAGGATCTGGGAGACTGTGAAATCAGGAGTATACCAGAGCCTCAGAAGCAAGAGCGCCATCGAGCGGAAGCTCTTCTCATTCTTCCTTGCATTCTCCAAGGCAAACAGGAAGGCCGAGAGGCTTATGATGGGCAAGAGGGAGAGGAAGAGAAAGGGAATCAGGCTGGAAAGGGCTATTGGCGTGATACCATACTTTCTGACACTCCCATTCGCAGCCATTGGCCGCAATGCCGTATTCAAGCCAGTGAAGAAGAAGCTGGGAACCAGCTTCATAGGTGGAGTCTCGGGTGGAGGAAGCCTTGGCAAGGATGTTGCTGAGTTCTTCGATGCCCTTGGGATAAGGCTTCTAAATGGATATGGGCTCACAGAGAGCGCTCCAGTGATCTCAGTATCGGAATTCGATCTTGGCAAGCCCGGATTCATGAAGGTATTCGAAGGAACCGAGATAAGGATCGTCGATACCGAGACAGGGAAGGAGCTTGGGAAGGAGAGCAAGGGAGAGCTCCTTGTCAGGGGGCCGCAGGTTATGAAGGGGTATATAAACAACGGGAATATGACAGCGCTGAGCATAGACAGCGAAGGATTCCTGCATACAGGGGATCTTGCTGTCATGGATTACGATGGTGATATCTCGATCGTTGGCAGGGCTAAGGATACAATCGTGCTTTCAGGCGGTGAGAACATCGAGCCTGTATTCATAGAGCAGGCGCTTTGCCAGAGCGAGTACATAGAGTCAGCCGTGGTCGTCGGGCAGGATAGGAAGTACCTGTCAGCCCTGATAGTGATCGACAGAAAGAACACGGAGCGCTATCTCAAGGAGAGGGGCATCGTGTACATGAGCCGAGAAAGGCTGGAGGAAATGGAGGAGGTAAGGCACCTCATCGCATCCGAGATCATAGGCGCTGTTAGCAGCAAGCGTGGCTTCAAGAGCTTTGAGGAGATCAATAGGTTCGCGCTCCTGGGAAAGTCCTTCGAGGTCGGAAAGGAGCTTTCGGCAAAGCAGGAGATCAAGCGCAGGATTATTGGCGAAATGTACAGAGAGCAAATAGAAAGCCTATATAAATAATCTGATATCGGAATGAATATATTATATATTTATTATGATTAGCCTGCCATCAAGCGCAGGCTTTTCTTATTTCTGGCTAGGGATTATCATCAGAGTGGAAATGTGTTTTTATTTTCCTACCGTTTTGGTATAAATTCATCAGAGGTTTACATGAAAGTATTGGTCGGAATGTCCGGAGGAATAGATTCATCGGTTGCTGCAGCATTGATCAAGGAGCAGGGGCACGAGGTGGAGGGTATCACCATGCTCATATGGAAGAAGGATTCCCCTTATCCTGCGCCAGCTTCATCGAACAGCTGCTATAACCCTGAGAAGGAAGAGGATATCGAGGAGATCAGGAGGATATGCCGCACTATAGGGATAGAGCATCGGACAGTGGACTGCTCGGATCTCTATGAGAGCACTGTCCTCGATAACTTCAGGTCCGAGTACCTCAGCGGAAGGACACCGAACCCATGCATGTGGTGCAACCAGAAGATAAAGTTCGGAGCGATGGTAGAGTATGCTAGATCCATAACCGACTTCGACATCTTCGCAACAGGGCACTATGCAAGGGTCGAGAAGGGCGATAACGGAAGGTACCAGCTCAAGAAGGCATTCGACCTCAGGAAGGACCAGAGCTATTTTCTCTCGCGCCTGAGCCAGGAGCAGCTTTCATCCGTGATGTTCCCTCTCGGATCGATGCTCAAGAGCGATGTGAGGAAGATAGATGAGAAGTACGGCTTCCATATGCCCGGAGCTGATGAGAGCCAGGACTTCTATGGCGGTGATTACACGGATCTGTTAGGCGTGAAGGACAGGGAAGGCGAGATCGTAGATATCGATGGCAGGGTGCTTGGGTACCATAAAGGCTTTTGGCACTACACGATAGGGCAGAGGAAAGGACTTGGAATCGCTTACTCCGAGCCTCTCTATGTAATAGGCATAGATAGCCGGGAGAACAGGGTTGTTGTCGGCACTGCGAATAAGGTATATCATAATGCAGTGAAGGCCGGGAACATCGTGTTCTCGAGCGAAAGCGGAATAGATGAGGATAGGGTCTATAGCGTCAAGATCAGATCGACAAGCCCAGGGGAAGCCGCAAGGATCAGGCAGAACAGAGATATGCTCGAGATCTCATTCCTTTCTCCTGTGAAGGCTCCGACTCCAGGACAGGGTGCGGTTGTATATGATGGCGACAGGGTTATAGCATCCGCATTCATCGAAGGGTAGAGTCTATGAGAGTGATAATTGAACCGGATTATGCATCGCTATCTGTATGGGCAGCCAGGTATATCGCAGAAAGAATCAGGAAATATGCAGAGAGCGGCAATGAAAGGCCCTTTGTCCTAGGTCTTCCTACTGGGTCGACTCCGATCGGGACCTACAAGGAGCTGATCAGGCTGAATAAGGAAGGGTATATCTCATTCAGGAACGTGATCACCTTCAATATGGATGAGTACGTCGGTCTTCCAGAGTCCGATCCGCAGAGCTATCACAGCTTCATGTTCGACAACTTCTTCAGCCATATCGATATCGACAGGAAGAACATAAACATACTCAATGGAAACGCTGAGGATCTGGAGAAGGAGTGCCAGGATTACGAGGATAGAATCAAGGCAGCCGGCGGCATCGATCTTTTCCTAGGGGGAATGGGAGCAGATGGGCACATAGCGTTCAATGAGCCCTTCTCATCGCTTGAATCAAGAACGAGGATAAAGAGCCTCACATACGATACCAAGCTGATGAATGCAAGGTTTTTCGGAAACGATGTGTCGAAGGTCCCTTCGAATGCACTCACAGTAGGTGTAGGGACAGTAATGGACAGCAGGGAAGTGATCATCCTTGTCAACGGGCATGCAAAGGCAAGGGCACTGAAGAACACCATCGAGTCTGGCGTATCCCAGATGTGGACATGCTCTGCGCTCCAGATGCACAGAAAAGCCATCATCGTCGCTGACGAGAGCGCCTGCGATGAGCTGATGGTTTCGACGTACAGGTACTTCAAGGATATAGAGAAGGATAATCTCTGATCTCCCAGAGTCAGTCAGCATGGCCTCCTGATGGAATCCAGAGGGAGGCTGTTTTTCTGTCCCGATTCCTGATCTGCCTTCTTGAATCTTGCAGGGGAAGCAGTGTAATCAGTGCTGATTAACGCACTTTGCTTTATTTGGAAGCGCAGGAACAGGATTATATGGGGATAAGTGGCGGAATCCATATAAAAAAGCATAGATTCCGCCACTATTCCAATGAGTGGATGCGGATTGGGCTTTTATTAAGCAGGAAAAAGGGGGTTCAAAGTACGCAAAGGAAGAGAAGCAATCGATATCTGCATTAGTTCTGCTGGAAGCGTCTTCTTTTTCCCTGTGCTTCCACGGGAAACCTGGTCTAATCGAAGAAAGCAATACTGGAGGCGAAGCCTTGAGAGATGCCGATCGGCTCTGCCATGATATGCCAGGCTCTATCTTTCCTTGCTGCTCCTGATAGCAGCGAGGAATAGGATCATTCCTGCTCCA
>JAXFQZ010000072.1:0-12043 GCA_034178685.1 Candidatus Ornithospirochaeta sp.
ACTGCTGTGGTTCCCAAGACAGAGAGGCTCAGGGAGAGAAGCATCGAGAGGGCTGTCGAGCTGATAATGAGCTCAGAGCGCCCTATGTGCTACATCGGAGGCGGTGTGATCAGATCCGATGCCTCAGATGTGCTCAATGAGTTCATCGAGAGGATCGATTCCCCTGTAGGGACATCATTGATGGGAATCGGCGCAGTCGATTCCTCCTCCGAGAGCTTCACAGGCATGATAGGAATGCATGGTACAAGGCTCTCGAATGTGACGATCAACAAATGCGATCTTCTGATAGTGATCGGAGCGCGTTTCTCTGACCGCGTTATCTCAAAGAGCTCAACATTCGCAAAGCAGGCGCGCATCATACAGATCGATGTCGATCCGGCTGAGTTCAACAAGAACATCCAGTCGGAGGTGCATGTGATCGCGGACGTGAAGGTCGCGCTTGAGAGGATCCTGGAGAGGATCCCTGAGAAGCTCGACCACTCTCCATGGATGAAGGAGGTCTCTGACAGGAAGAAGCGCTTCCCTATGAAGGTCTCGACTGAGTCATCCAGGGCAAAGGAGGTCATAGAGGCTCTTCAGTCGGTTCTTCCTCCCGATAGCTATATCTCGACAGAGGTCGGACAGCACCAGATGTGGGCAGCCCAGTTCCTGCAGCATCTTCAGCCGAGGCATTTCCTCACATCCGGAGGACTCGGCACGATGGGCTATGGTACAGGAGCGGCTATCGGCGCTCAGGTTGCGCACCCCGGGCAGAGAGTCGTGAATATCGCAGGCGATGGATCCTTCAGGATGAACTGCAATGAGCTTGCGACTATCGCAAGGTACAATCTGCCTGTGATCGTGCTCGTCATGAACAACCACTGCCTCGGAATGGTAAGGCAGTGGCAGACTCTCTTCTTCGAGAGCCACTACTCTGAGACGACGCTCGATACTCCTATCGACTGGGTGAAGCTCGCATCTGCATATGGCCTTGAGGGAGTAAGGCTCACGAAGGATGACGATCCAGTGAGCGTGCTCAGGAAGGCTGTCGGCACCGGCAGGGGAGTCGTAGTCGATGTCGAGATCCCTCTCGATGACAAGGTATACCCGATGGTAGCACCCGGAGCATCGATTTCAGATATGATGGGATTCATCGACTGCCAGCAGTGAAATATGGGCGTCCTGGTCAACGGGACGCCTTTTGCTTGCCTTGAGAAGCGGATAACAAGAAATAATGCAGATGCGGTCTGAAGCATGGGGATATCCGGGAAAAGGGGATGGATCTCAAAAGAGTACTCCCATTGAGGACTTCCGAAGTGGTTTACCGATACGACAAGCGGGAATGAGTCTTACTGAAGAAGCTTCTAAGCTCTGGAAGAGAATGGATGCGGGAGAGGAATCGTCATTAGAATCCTGATTGGATACGGAAATGCCGCTGCGTTATCCAAGAGACGTCGGGTTCTGAAATCAGTTGCTTGATCTATGGTCTTAACAAAAGCTTAGCAAATATATGTATAATATAAACCGTTGTATGAAAAAGAGCATGGCTTTTCTCATTGCGGTTCTATTATCATTGCCGCTTTTCGCAGGTGATTTCTCCTTTTCCCTTTCTGCAGGGGGAAGGTACTCTACTACAGCAGCTGGCCCTCTTGATATTTCCCTCTCCCTGGAGGGATGGAATGCATCGCTGTATTACAGGAACAACGCAGACATAAACGATCTCCAGCTAGGATATAGCATTCCTATGGGGAAAACGATGAATAATGGCTTCATTGCGCACTGGAACTCATCATCAGGGGAGGGAGGATTCGCAGATCTATCGTATGTCTTCTCTCAGGATCTGTCCTTCTGGCGCTTTCTTATCCATTATGGCCTAGGCCTGCAGTTCGGCTTGTCCTATTCCAGTCTATCAGGTGCATTGCTGTACTCACTCTCTCCTCTTGTCGAGCTTTCTCTTGGCTTCAGGCTGGGGCCAATGGTATCCACTCTGTACATGACGATGATGCATCCTGAGGAAAGGTCATGGAAGGCCCTTGTCACAGGGGGCTTCCTGCTCGAGGGCTTCGTATCAGAGCATAGCAGCATATTCTTCGATGCATATATCAAGACGGCTGAGTATCTTGTGGATCCGATGATCATGGTAAGCGGCTATGGCCTGAGGATGGGATATAGATTCAGGGGGACACTATGAGAAGAATCATCATTGTTCTTTTTTCCATGCTTCTTGTCTCATGCCAGTTTGCATATGATGTTGCAGGGTATCTGGATAAAAACCCATTCACTGATGAAGTGGATATCACAAAGGGATACAGCGACAGCTCATACTACAGGCCCGGCGAGTACCTGAGGTTCGTGATGATCTCAGATGTCCACATCGGGCGCGAGGGCCATGACAGCGGGGTAGTGGAGAAGACAGATGAGTTTCTCTCGTTCCTTGAAGGAAAGAACTATCCGTTCCTGATATGCCTTGGGGATCTCACTGACGATGGACACTATGAGGATGCCGCGGTGGGCGATTTCATGAATGCATGCCTTCCTCATGTGAATTCGAACTTCCTCTATGTGCTTGGAAACCACGATAAGCATGTGCATACGCAGGATAGCTGGGTTTCGTTCATAAAGAAACTAAGAACGGATGAGTCAAGGATCCTGAGGTACAGATTCGGCGAAGTCTCCCTCTACAAGCTCGATAATTCCTCGAGGATCTACGGGCGTGAGCAGCTTGAGTATCTCAGGGAGGCCCTTTCGGAGGATGACAATCCATTCCGCATTGCGCTTGCGCATGAGAATACGACTACTGGCGGGGTCTTCGATCAGTCTCTTTTTCTTTTCGGCACAGCCGATATCGCAGAGAGGAACAGGCTCTATTCGATAATGGATAAGGGGGATGCCGGGATACTCCTCACAGGACACCACCATAGGGGCAATATAGCATACCATGTGACTGAAACACTAGGCGAATTCAATGCAGCGGCCCTGCATGCAAGGGAAACAGCGATCCCGGGCCTTGAGAGCAAGGGGTTCTGGTATGAGTGCGTCCTTGATATGGAGAGAAGCACGCTTAGCATAAAAGCGTATCTAGCTGATTCAGGAGCTCCCACAGGGGAGGAGTGGGTATTCTCCCTTCCGAGAAGGGAATAGCGCAAAGAAAGAGGACTGCAGGGAATCCCTGCAGCCCAAGTTGGTATATCAACGAAAAAATCAGGAGGCTATCTTATTCCTCTTCCTTCCAGGCCCTGCCATAGTAGGAATCGAGGTACAGCTGCTTGATCTGGCTGATCAGAGGATAGCGCGGGTTCGTGCCTGTGCACTGGTCGTCGAATGCCTTCACTGAAAGCTCATCGACAGCAGCGAGGAACTCGTTCTCGTCCACTCCCCATTCCTTGATGGATGCTGGGATATTAAGCTCCTTCTTGAGACGCTCGATCGCTTCGATCAGAGCTTCGACCTTCTCCCTCTGGCTCATTGATGGCTTCACTGTGATCAGGTCCGAGTTCTTCTGGTCATTGACGCTCATTGCGATATAGTCTGCTGCCCTTGCGTATCTTGATACTACTGATGGGAACTCATACTGTGGGAATGCAGCCTGCTTTGTAGGGTTGTCATTCGCATTGAACCTGATGATGTTCGTAAGCAGCAGGGCATTTGCCATTCCATGAGGCACATGGAATGCGGCTCCGAGCTTATGTGCCATCGAGTGGCAGAGGCCAAGGAATGCGTTCGAGAATGCCATTCCTGCCATTGTCGATGCATTGTGGACCTTCTCCCTTGCCTTTCTGTCTGTTCCATCCTGGTATGCCTTAGGCAGGTACTTGAAGATGATCCTGGCAGCCTCAAGCGATAGTCCGTTCGTGTAATCGGTGCTCATTGAGGATACAAGCGCCTCAAGCGCATGTGTAAGCACATCAACGCCGCATGATGCTGTCAGTCCCTTAGGCTGTCCCATTGCAAGCTCGCTGTCAACGATTGCCATTGAAGGCGTGAGCGCATAGTCCGCGATTGCCCACTTCATTCCTGTCTTCTCGTCTGTGATGATAGCGAATGGAGTGACCTCGGATCCTGTGCCCGATGTGGTAGGTATGCATACCAGCTCTGCCTTCTTTCCCATGTTCGGGAATGCATAGATCCTCTTCCTGATATCCATGAACCTCAGAGCAAGGCCCTCGAACTTCACCTCCGGATGCTCATACAGGAGCCACATGATCTTCGCAGCATCCATCGGAGAGCCTCCGCCTACTGCGATGAAGACATCCGGATTATATGCATTCACGAGGTTCATTGCCGTGTTGATCGTTCCGAGCGTCGGATCCGGCTTTACCTGGTGGAAGACCTCTGTCTCCACTCCGATCGAGTTGAGCGTGTCAGTGATCCTGTCGATCATGCCTGAGCCGAAGAGGAAGCTGTCTGTGACGATGAATGCCCTCTTCTTTCCCTTGAGCTCCTGCAGAGCCACAGGAAGGCATCCGTACTTATAGTAGATCTTGGGTGGCAGCTTGAACCAAAGCATATTCTCTCTCCTCTCTGCGACTGTCTTTACGTTCAGAAGATGCTTAGGGCCTACGTTCTCAGAGATTGAGTTGTTTCCCCAGCTTCCGCATCCGAGCGTAAGCGATGGCTCGAGCCTGAAGTTGTAGATATCGCCGATAGCACCCTGGGATGCCGGCATGTTGATAAGCACCCTGCTTGTCTTCACGGTCTTGCCGTATGTATTGATCTTCTCCTGCTCCATTTCATCGCAGTACAGGACGGATGTGTGTCCAAAGCCGCCGAGAGCGATAAGCTTTGCAGCCATTGCGGCACCCTCTCCGAAGTTGTCGCATGAGTACATTCCCAGCACTGGTGAGAGCTTCTCGTGTGCAAACGGCTCATCCATCTCGATTCTCTTCACTTCGCCGATGAGCACCTTCGTTGCCTTGGGAACCTCGAAGCCTGCGATCTGGGCAATCGTGTATGCGCTCTGCCCGACGATCTTAGGATTGACTGTACCGCGCTTAGGATCGAGGATGATCGGCTCCAGAAGCGCCATCTCCTCCTTATTGAGGAAGTGGGCTCCTTCTTCCTTGAGCGTCTTCTTCACCTCCTGGTAGATGTCCTTATGGCATATGATTGACTGCTCTGATGCGCATACAACGCCATTGTCGAATGTCTTCGACATGAGGATCGATGCAACTGCCATCTTTATGTTGCAGCTCTTGTCAAGGAGCGCTGGAGTGTTTCCGGCTCCTACTCCGATAGCAGGCTTTCCTGAGGAGTATGCTGACTTGACCATTGCAGGGCCACCGGTTGCGAGTATGAGGTTGACCAATGGATGCTTCATCAGGTAATCGGTCTTCTCCATGGAAGGCTCCTCGATGAATGCGATGATGTCCTCAGGAGCTCCTGCCTGGATAGCTGCATCCCTTACGATCCTTGCTGCGTCGCATGTGCACTTCTTTGCCCTTGGATGGGGTGAGAAGATTATAGCGTTCCTGGTCTTAAGGGCGATCAGGGACTTGAAGATAGCTGTGCTGGTAGGGTTTGTCGTAGGGATTATACCGCAGATCACTCCCTTAGGCTCTGCGATCTTCTTTATTCCGAAGCCCTGGTCCTCCTCGATGATTCCGCAGGTCTTCTCATCCTTGTATTTGTTGTAGATGTATTCAGCTGAGAAGTGGTTCTTTATTACCTTGTCCTCCACGATGCCCATTCCTGTTTCCTGGACTGCATCGATTGCTAGCGAGATCCTGGCGTTGTTTGCTGCAACTGCTGCCACTCTGAAGATCTCGTCAACCTTCTCCTGAGGGAAGTTCGCATATACAAGCTGAGCCCTCTTGACCCTTTCAATCATTTCCTGGAGTTCCTTCTGCCCAGGAAACAGCTCTGTTGTTTCTGCCATTATGTTCTCCTTGTTTATCGATAAATAAATATATATTGAAAGGAGAAGCAAGTGTCAACAACGTAGGAGAAATAAATAATGAAAATGTGCTAAATTAAAAGAGTGTTTAGAGATAACAGTAATAAAAATACAGCAGTGAATAAAAATAATATTACAGTTGGAATATTATTAGCCTTTCTTTTTGAATTAATAAGAATATTGAGAGATAAAGTGTCCTTGATTCGTTTTATCATATTTCCCTCTGTCTCCCTGAATGCTGTCATCAAGGCCGAGAAATACGCAAGCGTTTTCCCCAGGATCTGCCCAGGTGCCTTAATAAGCGGGGTATATGCCTGCGATAGCGCCATCGCAGTCGAGAGCCTCAGGCTCTGCCTGACTGCGCTTATGAGGGCATCCTCTGTGATCCTTGCTCCAAGAATCGAGAACAGGATCCTTCCCTCAGGCTGGAAGAGGGAAGAGATGAGCATGAAGAGAAGCATCAAAGCATGAGGCATCAGCATTATCCTTCGTCCTGAGAGCTTCTCGAGGATGAGCGCAAGGATGAATGCGGCGCATAGGGCAGCGATGCTCTTCATTGCCATTGCGGCGGATGCAGATGCAATGAGCGATGCAATGACCGGCCATTCGTTCCTTCCTGTCTCCTCCTCGGATCTGAGATGGGGCGCCTTTTCGGGAAGCGAGAGCTTCTGGGAGAGGAATGCGGTGAGAAATGCTGCCGGTATGGATAATATGAGCATTGCAGGGAAAAACGCCAGGACGCCGCGTCCGATATAGAGATAGGCAAGTGCTATCTGCACAGATGAGGAGATTCCTGCCCCTATGAGTGATACTGAGTAAAGCGATACCGTATCCCTGAACAGGAGCCTTGCTGCCTTCATGGCATATGCTGATGCAAAGGCCTGAGCAATAGATAGCATGGCAAATGGCGAGAGAAGGTTCCCTGATACGAATGATGAACCGATTGCGCGCAGCGTGATGAGCAGCAGGAACGGGATCCCCTTCATGTCCAGCGCAAGGAGCACCGGTATATTCGCCAGCCCCAGCCTGAAGAAGGGCAGGGGCTTCGGGATGAAGAGCTCCAGGGCGCTGAAGAAGATGGACAGCGATGCAAGATAGCTTATCCTGTCCTTATCCTGTCCTTCCATCGATTTCAACCTCCTCTGATGATTCCCTTATAGCCATCACCTTGTTGGGAAGGCATACAAGGGTATCCGACCAGGATGCCTTTATGCATGTCTTATTCGGGCAAGGGGAGTCTATGATGCGGGCCCTGGAGTCCTTGATCTCTATGACTGTGTCCCCAAGCGGTCCATGGAAGGAGTGGATCCCATCCTCCTTGAGGGAGAATACGTACTCCTTCCCGTCTGCCTGCACTCTGAGGTATTCCCCATCCGACGGGACCATGAGACCGAAGGAGAGCATTGTCAGAAGAAGGTAGATTACAAGCACTGCAGCGTCCAGGATCCTCGGTTTCATGCTCTGATGATAATGCAATATGCACTCATTTGCCATATGTCTTAAACGTAGCGTTATGTGTCTTTGGAATGAAGTTTTGAAGTAGTTTTTTGAGAAGATGGCGATGCTTGTGTATTTTGCGTTTTCTCTTGCCTTTTTCCGTTGAAAGCAATCGGAAAAAGCGATTAAAAGTAAGCCATGGCTTCCGTTTTCTGTTCAGATAATGATACACAGCTATTATCCAGGCTGAGCCTTTATTTTGAGCTGAGCGGGTTCAGTGTTTCATCCTTCGTTACATTATCGGAGCTAGGCAAGGAGATACAGCAGAGATCCCCTGACCTGCTGGTAATGGAGCTTGACTATGAGGATGGGGATGGGCTTGCTTTCCTCAGGAAGGTTCATTCAAGGTATCCATTCTCCGTGATAGTCACAAGCACAAGGACATCGGAGAGCGATAGGATACTTGCTTTTGAGCTTGGGGCAGATGATTTCGTGCAGAAGCCTTATTCGCTCAAGGAGCTTACGCTGCGTGTCAATGCGATCCTGTCAAGGCGCCATGTCCTATCCGAAGGGGAGAAGCGCAATGTATGGAAGCTCAGGTCATCGTCCATGACAATGAATTCCGATTCCCATCTGATATACCTCGATGACCGCGAGATAAGGCTTACAACCTCCGAATGGAAGCTTTTCATATACTTCACGTCAAACGCAGACGCCGTCCTCTCAAGGCAGACACTCCTCACTGCATGCTTCCCGGAGTGCCTTGAGAGCTATGACAGGGTTATCGATACGCATGTCAAGAACATAAGAGCCAAGCTTGGGACTATGGGCTCTGAATGGATCGAGACGGTTCGCGGCTATGGCTACAGGTTCTCCGGCAGGGCAGGAAAAACATGAATCGATGCCGATATTGTAGATTTCATGGATTTTTCCATCAGGACGGTTGCCAATCAGCACGCAAGATAGGAAACTTAGTGCATGAAACTGATATACATTGTCGAAGACCATGAAGTGATAAGAAATGGCGTAGTCCAGTACCTCAATCTGTCAGGATACGAGGCAATGGGCTTCAAGTCCATTCAGGATGCACGCGATGCTTTCCAGGAGAAGTCACCTGACCTGCTGATCCAGGATGTCATGCTTCCGGATGGCGATGGATTCTCATTCGTGAAGAGCATCAAGCAGAAGCATTCCAAGCTCCCTGTCATATTCCTCACAGCCAGGGTCGATGAGAGCGACAGAATCCTCGGATTCGAGCTGGGAGCCGATGATTATATCACCAAGCCATTCAGCCCCAAGGAGCTTGTGCTCAGGATCCAGGCGCTCTTCAGGAGAGTCGATGAGGCAAGCGTGAGCCAGGAGAATGTATTCAGGTACTCGGATGGTGAGAATGAGATGGTGATCGATGATGATGAGCATCAGCTCTCGATCAATGGCGAGCCGGTGTCGCTTACTGCCGCTGAATGGAGGATTGTCTTCTATCTTGCATCCAATTCCCCGAATCTCATAACGAGGGCCCAGATACTCGAGCAGTGCTTCGACTACAGCTTCGAGAGCTATGAGCGTGTTGTCGACACCCATATCAAGAACATAAGAGCAAAGCTCAGGCCAGGCTCATGGATCGATACAGTCCGCGGCTATGGCTATCGCTTCGCAGGGAAAAGAGCATAGAGATTATGAGATCCCAGCTGCTTAGGCTCCTTGTTTCGATAATACTTATCGTATTCGCAGTCCTTCTGATACAGATTGCCATTCTCTTCATAGGCAATTACAATCTCGCGAAAAGCTGGTCCGAGGAAGGATTCGAGGAGTTTGCCCAGACACTGGCAAGCGCAGTGGATGGCACAAGCATCACAGGAGAGGAAGCAGTCCTCAATCTGATGGTCCAGAAGACAAGCGAGAGGATAGCAGGCCTTATTCTCAGGGATGAGTCGGGAAGCTTCGTATTCTCTCTGGGCTCCAATGGCAGGGGCGTCCCGGTACCTCAGTCAAGGAGCAGGATGAGCCTCTTGACATTCCAGGTCCCGGAAAGGCTCAAGTCCACGTATTCTTCCAATGGCGTTGTGTACAATGAGGTTGAGATCGATCCTCCCAGATATGAGATAGCGGTTTCCGGCATAGAGGAGCTAGGGATAATCACAGAGGCATCATTCAGGGAAATAGAGGACAGGAAGGGCAAGGAGATCGTGTCCATCCCATCGGTCCTCCGCAATGGAGATATCGCAGGTACGATCAGGATAACCTTCAATGGCGTTACGAAGGGGTATATCGATGTCATCGTATACAGGTTCGATTATTACCATCCGACAGCATTCATATTAAGGGAAATCGTTGCGACCATCGCTATCTCATTCCCATTCGCCATAATCATTGCGATAATCCTCGCGTTCATCGTCTCAAGGAAGAACGAGCAGCACGTCATATCCATACAGAATGCCCTCTCGCAGCTTGCGCGCGGTGAGTATGGCGTGGATATGGGAAAGCAGGACACCGATGAGTTTGCCGCGATATCCGATTCGATCAAGGCGCTTGACAGCGACCTGCAGAGGCACAGGCAGTCAAGAAAGGAGTGGATCAGGAATATCTCGCACGATCTGAATACTCCGACTGCTTCCATGAGCCTGATGCTCGATGGAGCTCTTGATGGCATGTTCCCTCTGGACAGGGATCTTCTTTGCAATATGAAGAAGGAGAATGACATCCTCTCAAAGAGGATTGCATCCATAAGCTACTATTCCTTCCTTCTCTCTCCTGATGCCTCTGTGAATAAGGCCGCAGAGGACAGGATGAACTGGCTTGACAATGTCCTTCAGAGGCTGGGTGCAAGGTGCAGGGCAGTGCCATCGGAGGGTATGATAATCTCTGACAGCAAGCTGTCCTCAAGAGCTCTTGAGGAGGTTGTCAAGAACGCAATCCAGTACAGCGATCCGAAGGATAGTCCGATCACAGTCTCATTCGAGGACGGGGATGGCTATGTCGATGTGGCAGTGACCAACCACGGACGCCTTCCTCAGCCTCTGCCGCAGTTCTTCGAGCCATGGGCAAGAGGGGATTCCTCAAGGCATGAGGGCGGCTCGGGACTTGGCCTTCCTATTGCCAGCCAGATCATGGAAATGCACGGCGGTACGATATCGATCGGGGAAGAGGACGGTATAGTAAGGGTTACTCTCCGCTTTCCCTGTAAGTGAGCATCGTGTTGCCCGTGAATAGCTCCTTTACTTCAATTTCACCATCTGTCCAGACAGCATAGCTGGGAGGAAAGCCTCCCTTTGGGATCGAAAGAGAGCCTGGATTCAGGAGGATGATGCCGTTTTCCTTCTTAAGCACCGGAATATGCGTGTGCCCTGAGAAGAATGCATCGATCGATCCCGGGGCTTTATCCGGAGTAATCGTATGGCCATGCGTCATGAGTATCCTCTTGCCATCGGCGAATACCATTGCTGTCTCGGAAAGCACAGGGAATGGAAGCACCATCTGGTCCACCTCGGCTTCGCAGTTTCCCCTTATCGCGAGGATCCTGTCCTTCATTGCGGAAAGAACCTCTATCGTCTTCTTCGGCTGATATGAATCAGGAAGGTCATTGCGCGGCCCATGGTATAGAAGATCTCCAAGGAGAAGCAGCATATCGGGCTTTTCCTCAGTGAAAATCCCATAAAGCCTTTCAGTATTTCTGTATGCTCCGTGAATATCCGATGCGATTAAGAACTTCATGGTTCCATTCTATCTATAACAACGAGCGCATGCAATTGTTACGGGAATTACATATTCAACACAATCAACAAATTCCTTAATCTACAATACCGTATTCTCACAAGCAGGCATCATGCTTCTTGCAATAATCAATGGGACAATTTTCATATCAATACTCTTATTGTAAGGAGATTTTCTGAAAATGAAGAAAAAAGCAATTGCTGCATTAGCAGTTCTACTTGTCGCGCTCACAGCTGTTTCTGCAGCTCCTGTATTCAGTGGTAGATTCCGCCAGGGATATACATTCAAGTTCGCCGCTGATGGAACAACTTCCTCAGCATGGAAGTCAGAAGAGTCTAAGGTCGTAATGAAGTTCTCAGATGAGAATGGCGTATGGACAGTGAACCTCAAGGGTACAGGTGCTCTTGATTCAAACGATAAGTGGTCAGCTAATGGATCAGTTAACCTGACAAAGATCCTCTCTGGCGCTGGCGTTGACACAGGCGACTTCACAGCTGCTATCAGCCTCGGTGCAAATACAAAGATGACAGCTCTCTCTGTTTACAACGATGTGACAGGAAGCGAGTACTACAAGCTTAAGAACAACGGAAAGGAATCCATGCAGATTGCTACAGCATATGGCAAGTATGTAGGTTTCAACGTTGCATTCGACCCAACCTCGGATGGAAAGTCAGCAGTCGTCAGCGCTAAGGTTGCTCCTGTAAATGGACTTTCCTTCACAGCAGCTTATGCATATAACGGCTACTATGATGATGCTGTATCAGGTGCTGATATCACATCAAAGAACATCGTAGGCGGATCTCTCAACGTAGACTTCGCTAAGCTCTTCGATGCTGACTTCGCTCTTGGACTCGCTGTATATGACAACTATGCAGTTGAAGCAAAGTACAACTCTTTCGCAGCAACTGTATTCGGCGGTGTTGATGCAGTAGACGCTTTTGCAGAGCTCGTTATGGTAAATAAAGAGGCTGGAAATACACTTGGTATCAATACTCAGGTCAACCTCAATGTTGTTGATAACCT
>JAXFQZ010000085.1:0-3023 GCA_034178685.1 Candidatus Ornithospirochaeta sp.
TCTTCTCTGATGCCTTCCACCTTCGAACTCTGCATCGATGAAGGCGTCGAGGATGCTCTCAGGGCTTTCGCTGTACGCTACCCTGCCTCCGAAGGCTATGAAGTTCGAGTCATTGTGCCTCTTTGTCATCTCCGCAGAATACGCTGTCTGGGGCAGGGCGCACCTTATGCCCTTCATCTTGTTCGCAGAGATCGAAATCCCTATGCCTGTCCCGCATAGAAGGACTCCGAATGCATATCCTCCCTTCCTGAACTCAGTCACTGCCTCGAAGGCCTTGTCTGGGTAGTCTACGCTCTCAGTGCTATCGGTTCCCAGATACGTGACCTCTATTCCCCTTTCCTCAAGATGGCGGCGAAGCCTTGATGCAAGCTCCACTGCTCCGTGGTCATTTGCCATTATTGCTTTCATGGTAGTAATCTCCTGTTGTATTTCCGCCTTATTAGCTGATATGCTTTCACTATCAGGCTAAAGTGTCCTGATATATCCCTCTCAAGTCAAGAGAATCCAGGGATGTGATACAATAGAGAAGGTAGGATCATGGCAAGGATATATATTACAGGTCACCGGAATCCGGATATGGATTCGGTATGCTCAGCTTTTGCATATGCTAAACTCAAGTCCTCCATCGACAAGGAGAACGAGTATGTCCCTGTGATGCTCGGGCCTGCGAACAAGAGCACGAAGAACTTCTTCAGGAGCCTCTCGCTCGAGCTTCCGATGGTGCTCAGGGATGTCAGGCCTAAGGTGAGCGATGTCCAGAAGAGCCCTGTTTACTCGCTCTCTCCTGCAGATCCTGTCTATTATCTGATAGATCTTTTCGCAAACAAGAAGCCGACTGTCGTTCCTGTTATGGATAACGGTGAATACAGGGGGCTGCTCTCAGTAGATGACATAAACAGCTTCTTCCTCAGGGAGAACAGGGATGACAGGGTCAGCTACACGCTCATTGAGGATAATATCCCGAAGGTCGTCTCAGGCTTCTATCTCAAGAAGGGCAGGGGAGAGGAGATACATGCGCCATTCATGGTGGGCGCAATGGAGTACGATGTCTTCAAGAAGAGGCTGGGGAAATGCAAGGATAAGCCTGTGCTTGTGATCGGAAACAGGAAAAAGCACCTCCAGACAGCTGTTGAGCAGGAGCTTCCAGGAATCGTCCTGACAGGCGTCGAGAATCCTATGTCGCTCGGCTTCGACTTCTCATCCTTCCCCGGCTTCGTGTACATCTCAAGGCTGGATACTGCTGAGACGCTGAGGCTCCTGAGGCTCTCTAACCCTATCTCCGACCTGCTTGCAGTCACAAGAAACACGCTTGAAGTCAGCAGCGAAGCGCTTTTCGAGGAAGCAAAGGAGCTATTGTCGCGAAGCGAGGTAAGGGGCCTATCGGTTGTATCGGAAGGCAAGTGGACGGGCTTTGTCACAAGAAGGTGCTTCCTTGATAAGCCAAGGCAGAAGATGATCCTGGTGGACCACAACGAGATCGAGCAGTCGGTCATAGGAATCGAGGACTCAGATATCGTGGAGATCCTGGACCACCATCGTCTGGCGGCTCCTAGGATGAGGAATCCTATATACATATGCTCAGAGCCCCTGGGCTCCACATGCACGATTGTCTATGAGCAGTATAAGAAGTGGGGAGTGGAAATGGATGCGCTTACTGCCAGGGTCCTTCTTGGCGGGCTTGTCTCTGATACTGTTATGCTCAAGAGCCCTACAGCCACCGATTACGATAAGCACGTTGCGGAGAAGCTATGCGCTATTGCGAAGGTCGATGACTTCGGAGCCTTCTGCCAGCAGCTCTTCTCATCAGCATCCTCCCTCGCTGACCAGAATCCGAGGAAGGTCATCGAATCGGATATGAAGAAGTACCATGAGTTCGGAGTGAGCTTCGCAATAGGCCAGGTCGAGGTCACGAACCTGATCCAGGTCGATGCCATCAAGACCAAGTACCTTGAGATGCTTCAGAGCATCAAGACAGCAGAGCGCCTCGAGTGGGTAATGCTCATGATAACGGATGTAATGTCGGAATCCTCCATTCTCCTTACAACGGGATTCGAGAAGGAGAGGAGGTTCGTCTTCGAGAAGAAGGGCGAGGATGAGTACTTCATGCCAGGAGTGCTTTCGAGGAAGAAGCAGCTTCTTCCTGAAGTGCTGAGGGTCCTTGAGGACTAGAAGCCCTCGATATGCTTTATAGCTGGGATGGACCTGATTGCGCCTACTGTCTTCCTGAGTGCATCTTCCGAGTCTGCGCTTATCGTGAACGTGCCTGAGTTCTTCCCTACCTTCTGGTCCTTTGCTGTAGGAAGATCTGCGTAGGTGAGCCTTGCGCCGTTCTTCCTTGCTGCGTTGTTGATCTCCTCCAGCAGCTCGATATTCGGCTCAGCCACTACCTTGAATCTCCTTACCAGGTCCGATGCGTTCCATTCGACCTGCACCTGGCGCTGTGCGCTCTCGGGCATGTTCTTCAGGTTCGGGCAGTCCTGCTTGTGTATGACATAGCCCCTGCCTCTTGTGATATACGCAATGATCGGGTCGCCATGCACTGGGTTGCAGCACTTCGCGAAGTCATAGAGCACATTGCTGTTGTCGCCGATCACTATCGATCCCTTGTGGTCAGGAAGCGAGAACCTCAGTCCCTGCGCAGTGACAACGGTGTTTCTGGTGATCAGGTCCGCATTCGGGGTAGGATTCGGGTTGACTACGACCTTGAGCTGAGGCGCGATCGGTATGTTCGTAGCCTCGTTCTTATTAAGCCATGCCTTGATCTTCTTCTTGGCTGATGTCGTCTGCGCATACTCGAGCCACTGCTGGTTAGGATGCGCATTGGGGCTTGTCAGGATCTCTATGATCTGTGTGTTGCCAAGAGGCTTGTTAAGCGGGATGATCACGCCATCGGCCTTTGCCCCGGAGCAGTGGGTTCCGACCTCCGTATGTACCTTGAAGGCGAAATCAAGCGCTGTTGAGCCCACAGGGAGCTCTATTACATGGCCCTGCGGAGTGAAGACGACGATCGAGTCCTTCAGCAG
>JAXFQZ010000123.1:0-2888 GCA_034178685.1 Candidatus Ornithospirochaeta sp.
TCCTGAAGTCTCTGGCTTTGATGCGCAGTTTGCTTTTCCTGCAATCTTTCCCTTCTCGACTGATTGGCACTGCTTTGGTATATTTCATGTAGATGCTGAAAGGATTAGATAGAATCAGGAACAGGATAACAGGAATCATAAGGAAGGCGCTTCCTCAGGCGAAGGAGCTGCCTTCCTCTTCAGAGAGCGATGACTCGATGCATGAGAATCTCTCCGATAAAGCATACGAGACGCTTCAGATGCTCTTCTCGGAGCTTGGGCCAAGGCCTGCCGCAAGCCCTGCGTCCAGGAATGCCGCGAGGAGAATCGCATCCATTCTCGAGAAGGATGCAGATGAGACGACTCTCACCAGCGCTAGGATATATCCTGGGCTGGGGAAGGGGATGGTTATATCCCTTATCGTCGCGCTCTCGCTTTCCTCTCTCTTCGTTATCTTCAGGCTCCCCGTCCTCTCCATCGCTGTCATTGCCATCTATGCTATGTGCTTTCTCTCCGAGATGAGGAAGAAGGGCAGTTTCCTCCGCGTGTTCATGTCATCAAATGACGCATCATCTGTGCATGCCGTGATTGAGCCTGAGGAGGATGTCGAGCGCACTGTTGTGTTCTCTGCCCATCACGATACTGCAGCGATTCCAAGGGATTCCTCCAGCAGGAAGGGCATCAGGGTCATGAGGGCAGTGATTCCTATCCTGACAGCAGTGATTCTTCTTGCTATTTCGATTGCTGAGATCGTGCATTCCGTCTTCGGCTCCTACTTCATGAAGCCGGGAATCGCTCCTGCTGTCTTTCTTGTATTTGCATCTATCTCGCTTCTTCTATCGCTTTCGTGCATCATCCTATGCCTTTCGATAGGGAAGGAGTACTCCTCTGGCGCGGGGGACAACCTATCAGGCGTATCTGCCGTTGCTTCGCTTGCATCCTGCTTCGGCGCTATGAAGAGAAAGGGAAAGGGGCTGAAGCATACAAGGCTGTGCTTCGTGTCCTTCGATGGCGAGGAGTGCGGCACGCAGGGGAGCTGCAGGTGGTACGAGAACAACTCCCATATTCTCATCAATCCTGTGAATCTCAACTTCGATGGACTCTATGACGAGAATGAGCTTGTGCTTCTTACGCGCGATGGCAACGGGTTCGTGGATCTCTCGAATGCGCTTGCATCGAGGCTTTCCCTGATTGCTGCCTCCATGGGCTATAAGGTAAGGATGGGAAAGCTGCCTTTATTCGGAGGTGAGACCGATGCAGCCTCTGCTGCAACCCATATGGTGCCTTCGACGACGCTTACATCGATGCATCCTGAAGCCTCCACTCCTGCCCATACGAAGGAGGATACGCCTGACAAGGTCTCTAAGGAGGCTCTCTCGATCGCAATTTCCCTTGGAATAAGGCTTGCGCTCGATGAGGATAGCGCCAAGGAGGAGAAGAGCGTACAGACATTCCTCGAGGATGGAAGGAAGTACAGGCTCTCTAGGTGATCTCCACCCTGAGCCTTCCCTGTCCTATATCCGCTGCACCGCTTCTGAATTCATCTGCCTTTGCTTCAGGGATCAATCCTGTGATGGATATCCCTGTCTCGAATACTTCCTTTACTTCTGTTGCCTCGACTCTATCCAGGAGCCTCCTGATAGGCGTGTATGACGAGTAGTCGATGAGGAGCGAGAATCGCTTTCTCTCGATAAGCTCCTCTGTCCTGACTATTCTGAGGACCTCCTTGCAGCTATCCGAATAGGCCTTCACAAGGCCCCCTGTTCCCAGAAGCGTTCCTCCGAAGTACCTTACTATGCATACGATTATATCCGTGATCCCAGAGCCCTTGAGGACCTCCAGGGCGGGGCGCCCTGCTGTGTTCTTGGGCTCCCTGTCATCGGAAGAGGAGTAGATCGTGCCTGATTTCCCGATCACGGCCGCGTGAACGACATGAGTCGCATCGGGGTGCTCCTTCCAGATGCTCTCGACGCATTTCCTCACATCCTCTGAAGCTTTTATAGGCATCGCTATTGCAATGAACCTCGACTTCTTAACCTCTATCTCGCTCTCAGCGCGCTCAAGCAGTACTCTCATATCTATATCCTATCATAGACGTGGCTGAATATATTGTCTGATGTGCATTCCTCTGCAATCACGTGTCCGATTCCATCGAGAGCTGAGAGAGTATCGCCATCAAGCTCCCTTGCTGAATCGAGAAGCGAGAGCTGCTCCGGGGAAGAGGCTCCAGATACGACGAATGAAGCGCCTTTCGAGTATGCGTAGCTAATAGCAAGCTCCTCAGTGCGCATCCCATTATCCCTTGCAAGCTTTCTTATCGATTCCATTGCTTTCGGAAACGAAGGCGCCTTGCATAGCTCGAGGCTGCTTCTCCTGTCATCTATTTCCCTATCAGCAAGAAGCCCCATGCATAGGGGAGAGTATGCGATTGTCCTTATTCCCATCTCCCTTTCCTCATCCCATCCCTTGTTCCATAGTATCGATAAGGCTCTCTCATGGTATGAGATATCGAAATCGGATGAGTATTTTCTCAATAGCCGGGGCGTGAAGTTGCTGACTCCTATCTCGCGTGCAATGCCTTTATCCTTAAGCCTTTCAAGTGCCCTGAGGGATGAGAAGATGGAAGCTTCATCGGATGGCCAGTGAATGAGGAGTATGTCAAAGAAATCTGTTCCAAGCCTCCTGAGGGATGCATATGCCTTCCTCTCCAGGGTCGGGACGGGCATGACCTTCGATATTATCGTCACTCCATCCCTTGGCGCATGAATCTCCCTGAGCGCTGCTGATAGGTATGAATCTGCCTCCCTGTAGCTGTAGGCTGTGTCGAAGGCCCTTATGCCGCTGTGGTATGCATGCTTTATTATTGCCTTTGCCTCATGGCCTGAGAGCCTTCTATGGAAGAGGCCCTC
>JAXFQZ010000143.1:0-14705 GCA_034178685.1 Candidatus Ornithospirochaeta sp.
CCGTGGTCAGCAATGTAGTACTTCTCATTGGTGGCAAGAATCTGCTTACCCTGCAGATCCTTACACTTGACCTGATAGAGCAAATAGGCATCGCAGCAGTATCTGATGTAGTTCAGGATGGTCTCCGGTGCAACAGTCCGCTTTTCGTTTTTGAGGAATCTCGAGAGGGAATTTGCGGAAAAGGATGTACCTGCATTCGCAATCACATAAGCAATGATGCGTTCCAGCAAATACACATCACGTATCCTGTTTCGCTTAACAATGTCCTTCGGATACCGGTCATGACCTTTACAAGCTAAGTTCCGATGAACGGACGGATGCGTTTCATATAAAGTTCACGATTGATCATGACTATCAGCCTCCTTGATGGTGCTTGAATATAACGCATTTATGACTGAAATACAAAGCTCAAATGTGAGTTTTATCAGTTATAACTTATAAAATTCAGAATACTGATAGAGATTCAACAGCTGCAAAAACACTTGCAAGGGATGATGCATGGTTAAATCACATCGCTTCGGTAGAGCAGGAAGAATGCAGTACAGAATACTGCTATATATGCTTTCTAATAGGAAAAAGACCGTCTTGATTACAGGAAATCACAAGGAGGCAGACTATAATCAAGGGAAAAGGGCTCTGTAGAAAGATTATATTGCATAGGTAGACTGAAGCCAACGATTGCCTTCTGCCAAAAGCACTGCAGCAAATAGCTATCGGTGTTACTCAGATATCTCGGTTTCGGACTCTGTGCATCCTTGAGGCTGTTTTTATCCTGAAACAGCAAAGCCGTCGCTTCTGCCATTGATTACGGCTTCTGCGACGGCTCTTTGCATTTATTTCGCTGCCAGATACTCGTTTATTGCCTTAGCTGCCTTCCTTCCCTGACCCATTGCAAGGATTACGGTAGCAGCACCAAGCACGATATCGCCTCCGGCATACACGCCTTCGATGCTGGTTCTCATCGTCTCCTCATCCACAATGAAGTTGCCTCTCTTGTTCACTTCGATATCTGGAGTGGTCTTCTTGATCAGAGGATTCGAGGAGTTTCCGATTGCGACAATGACTGTATCGTACTCAACCGTGTATTCAGAGCCCGGGATCTCAACAGGGCTTCTCCTTCCTGAAGCATCGGGCTCTCCGAGCTCGCACTTCCTGATCACTACGCCCTTGACGATTCCGTTCTCATCCCCGAGGATCTCGACTGGCTGGGAAAGAAGCCTGAGATAGCAGCCTTCCTCGACCGCATGCTCGACCTCCTCCTTCCTGGCTGGCATCTCGCCCCTGTCCCTGCGGTAGATTATATCCACTGTCTCGGCACCGAGCCTGAGCGCAGTCCTCGCTGCATCCATTGCGACGTTTCCGCCGCCAAGGACGGCTACGCGCCTTGAATGGAAGAACGGGGTGCTCGATTGATCTGTATCGTATGCCTTCATCAGGTTGGACCTTGTAAGGTACTCGTTTGCGCTGAATACTGAAATCAGGTTCTCTCCAGGGATGTGCATGAACTTAGGAAGACCTGCGCCTGTTCCTACGAAGATAGCATCAAAGCCATCCTCTTCCTTCAGTTCCTGTATTGTCCTCGTTCTTCCGACAAGCACGTTCTTCTCGATCCTGATGCCCATCTTCTCGAGCTTTGCGATCTCGGAATCGACAAGGCGCTTAGGAAGCCTGAACTCAGGAATGCCATATGACAGCACTCCGCCGGTCTTATGCAGTGCCTCGAAGACAGTCACGCTATGGCCTTCCCTCCTGACATCGGCTGCGCATGCGATCGATGCCGGGCCCGAACCTACAACTGCGACCTTCTTCCCTGTCTCAGGCTTGATCTCAGGAAGCTCTGTGTTTCCGCTCTCGTGGTCTGCTACGAAGCGCTCGATCCTTCCGATTCCGACAGCCTGATCGACATCCTTGAGCATCTTTCCGACTGTGCAGAACTTCTGGCACTGGTTCTCCTGCGGACATACCCTTCCGCAGATCGATGGCAGGAGGCTTGACTCGTTGATGACCTTCAGCGCTCCGCTGAAGTCCCTGTCAGCTACCTTTGAAATGAATCCCGGGATATCGATCGATACAGGGCATCCATTCACGCATGGCTTGTTCCTGCATTCAAGGCACCTCTTTGCCTCAAGCACAGCCTGGTCCTCTGTGTATCCGAGTGCAACCTCATCCATGTTGTGTATGCGCACTTCCGGATCCTGCGATGGCATCTCCTGATGAGGGATCTGAGCCCTGTCCTTTGCTGTCAGCTTCTCAGGAAGGGATGCAAGCATCTCCTTTGCCTTTGCATCGAGTTCTTCCCTATTCATGCTCTTCCCTCCTCGATATGCAGCGATGCATGGCATCTGTGGTGTGCCATGGCCTCCTGTGACTTGTATGTCCTCTGTCTCATCATCATATTGTCCCAGTCGACAAGGTGGCCATCGAACTCAGGGCCATCGACGCATACGAATTTCGTCTCGCCGCCTACCGATACTCGGCAGCCACCGCACATGCCCGTTCCATCGATCATGATGGTATTGAGTGATACGATGATCGGTGTATTGGTCTCCTTGCATGCGAGCGTGCAGAACTTCATCATAGGGCCAGGTCCGATTGCCACGACCTGATCTGCGTTCTCGCTCTTCACGAGCTCCTTCAATGGCTCTGTGACAAGGGCCTTCCTTCCATAGGAGCCATCATCTGTGACGATCACAAGATCCGGGTCAATGGCTCTCATCTTGTCTTCCTCGATGATGAGTCCCTTGTTCCTTGCTCCGATTATCACACGTACCTTGTTCCCGGCGTTCTTCATGGCCTTTGCGATAGGATAGAGAGGAGCTACTCCGATTCCTCCTCCTACGCAGATCACAGTGCCGAACTTCTCGATATGCGTCGGAGAGCCCAGAGGACCAAGCACGTTGCCGATATATTCGCCTTCGTTAAGCCTTGCAAGAAGATGCGTGCCCTCTCCGACTGCCTGGAATACGATTGTGATCGTGCCCTTCTCCGGATCGGCATCAGCTATTGTCAAAGGGATCCTCTCGCTGAAGTCGTCACCTCTCTGGACGATGACAAACTGTCCAGCCCTTCTCTCGCGTGCAATCATCGGGGCCTCGATCTCCATTGAGAAAACCTCAGGGGAGAACTGCTCCTTCTTCACTATTCTATTCATTTTCCAATTAGACTCCTACGTGTAATTATAGAGGGATCGAAGGAAAATAAAAGCCCTCCGCCGTTAAGCGGAGGGCCGTGTGTGTGCTCTGCTTTCTATATTTCTCAGTTGATTTTCACCTCGATCCTTCCGCCGTTCTCGGCCTTGTGGATCTTCGGTATCCTCACTGTAAGTATTCCGTTTCTGTTCTCTGCCGATATATTTCCCTCATCTGCATCCTCAGGCAGAGCGAATGAGCGCGAGAACTCCGGAAGGCTGATCTCATTCACAAGGAACTTCTTCGATGCCTTCTCCTTGCGGAATCTCTCGATCCATGACTCATCTGAGGAAATCGAAAGAACATGCTTATGGACGCCGATCTTCAGATCGCTGTCCTTGTATCCTGCTACCTCTGCCTCTATCACATAGCTGTTCGCTGTCTCATAGATGTCGACAGGAGGGATCTTCGAGGAGGACACATCTCCGAACAGATCATTGAAAATCGTATCGAATCCCATTAATGACGGTGTGCTTCTAGAAATAACGTATCTCATATTCTTTCTCCTTCTGGATTTGTTTTTTCTTTATGCCAACTATAAGCAAGAAGCGTGCCAACTTTTATATCTTATTTTATTATAAGCAATTATAAAAAAACACAGAACCACTGCGCACTCCAAGCCAATCTATTTTGACACAACGGGATGAGATAAGGCCAAAAGCTGTGTCATTTTTACCCACCGTGATCGCAACGTGTGATTTAAGTGTCATTTTTCCCCGTTTCCCGCCTATCGCTCGAATTCCTGGCACCGAAAGTGGTAGATTAATGGCATGTCGATAGAAAACGTCAGGAAATACCTTGCCCAGTTCGGCAGGGATAGCGAGATCATAGAGTTCGAAAAGGAGAGCGCAACCGTCAGCCAGGCCGCAGAGGACCTCGGGACAGAGGAAGGGAGGATCGCCAAGACGATGTCCTTCATGCTCTCATCTGGTCCGATTGTGATAGTCCTTGCAGGAGATGCAAGGATATCTAACAGGAAGTACAAGGATACCTTCGGGGAGAAGGCAAGGATGGTTCAGCCTGCGGATGTCGAGTCCGTGATCGGACACCCTGTAGGAGGAGTATGCCCCTTTGCATGCAAGGCCGGCGTGAAGGCATACCTCGACCAGTCTTTGAGGAAATACGACTATGTCTACCCTGCAGCAGGCTCCAGGAACAGCGCGATAAAGCTCACGCCCGATGAGATCCTCACCCTCAGCAATGCCGAGGGCTGGGTCGATATCTCATAATGAGAGGAATGAAGCTATCTCGCTCTCGCTGAGCACCTTGCCAGAGGATACCACCCTGTCATCCACTACCAGAGCAGGCATTGACATCACGCCGTAGGACATGACCTTCTCCATATCGGTTATGTACTCGACCTCGATGCCAAGGCCCTCTGCTGCCTTGAGCGCATTCTCATACATCCTGTGGCATGACTTGCATCCAGCTCCCAGGACCTTTGCTTTCTTCTTTTCCATTTTTCCTCCTATATGATCATCGGCTGGAGGAAATTGAATAGGTATCCTACAGCGATGATTCCGATTACGCATATTGCTACGAAGATCGCAATGAGCTTCGGCTTCAGAGCCTTGCGAAGCATCACAAGCGACGGAAGCGATAGAGTCGTCACTGCCATCATGAATGAAAGCACGACCCCAAGGAGCGCCCCCTTCGAAAGGAGCGCCTCGGCAATAGGGACCGTTCCGAATATGTCTGCATACATAGGCACTCCTGCGATGACTGCTATTGCCACACCGAATGGGTTATTGTTTCCGAGAAGCGATATGACTGTCCTCTCAGGTATCCAGTTGTGTATAACGGCACCGATCGCGGCTCCAAGGATCACATAGGGCATGACCTTCCTTGCAGTATTGGCAACCTGGCCTGAAGCATACCTGAGCCTGAGCCTCATGCCCATCCTCGCCTCTGGTGCATCCGCTCCCTTTATCCTGTATATATACTCCTCCACTTCTCCCTCAAGGCCGGCCTTGCCGATAAGAGTGCCGCCAAGGACTGCCACGGCAAGCCCTGCTAAGACATATATCGCTGCGACCTTCCAGCCGAAGATGCTGGTAAGAAGCACAAGGCTTCCAAGGTCCACCATCGGGGAGGAGATAAGGAACGAGAATGTGACGCCTAAATCAAGCCCTGCGCTTGTGAATCCGATGAAGAGGGGAATCGAGGAGCAAGAGCAGAAAGGAGTCACGGTTCCAAGAAGAGCCGCTGCGGCATTGGCCCATATCCCATGGAATCTTCCCAGTATCCTCTTTGTCCTCTCAGGAGGGAAGAAGCTCTGGATGAAGGAGATCGCGAATATCAGGATAGATAGCAGAAGAGCGATCTTGACTGTATCGTATAGAAAGAAGAGAACGCTTCCTCCGATACGCGTTGAGGTATCGAGTCCCATTGCACCAAGAAGGGAGGAGAAGAACCGCCTCAGGTACCCCATGCCAAGCACTTCATCCTGCACTATATTCCAAAAGCCCATGATCCTCTCCTTATATCGTAATATTTGAATCTATCTATATGTTCCCGCATAAAAATCACTCTCCCCTTCTCAGGAGCGCCAGATACTCCTCTGCCCTCCCGATGCCTTCCGGGGATAGGCAATAGTGCATCCACTTGCCATCCTTCCTAGCTGCCACAATTCCGGAGTCGCAAAGCACGCGCATGTGGTGTGAAAGCGTCGGCTGCGAAATATCGAGCTTCTCCAGGAGCGTGCATGCGCACTTCTCGCCGGATGAAAGGAGATTGAGGATCGCTATGCGGTTCTCATCGCATAGTGCCTTGAATATCCTGGCAGTCCTAGCTTCGTCTGACTCCACGCTGCGCCTCCCTGATAGGCAATATAGCCATCATATAGATAATTGTCAATATGTTTCCGTTTCTCCTGCAAGGAAGACCTTCACAGCCTCCTTCAGGCTTTCATTGGTTATATAGCTGATGCAGCCATCCTCTACGATAGCGACATCGAACGATGTATGGGGAAAGCCATCGCGGCATATCATGATAAACGATGCAGCATCGGAAGAGAGCATCAGGCTTCTCTGCAGTGCTGGCATGAAGAGGGCGATTCCCTCTGCCTTCTCACGCGTAATATACTCTATTGTCATACCTGAATGATAAGCGAAAACGGTACCAGACGGCTAGCTCACATAGCCCTGTTATCAGTTCCATCGAAGTCGGGGAAGAGGAATGACATGTAGAGCCTCACCTTCTCTATCGCCGACAGGACCATCTCAGGAAGGGAACCTGTCTCCTCATCGTTTCCAGGCAATTCCTCAAGAGCCCTTCCGTACTCGCCCATGACAGGGACATCCCTGTCCTTTATCATGCTGCTGATATCCAGGCGCTGGGTGCCGAACCTGCATGACCTGAATGAAGGATGGCCTGATTTGTCTGAAAAGCATGATGAATGGAAGAGCCTGCAGATCAGAGGACGCGATGAATAGACCCTGCAATGATGGTCAGGATCCCCTGCATTGTACAGCGCGCACGGCCCCTCAGTCCTTTCCCTGTTTCTCTCAAGCATATCGATGAAGCTCTCCCTCTCAGGCGAGAAAAGGATGGATACAGCTATCTTCAGAGCCTCCAGATTCGTTATATCGGGCATGAAGCGCTCACAGCACGTGCCGCACCCCGGAGGGCACTCGATCCCGTAATCCCTGACAAATGAATCAAGATCGCTCTGCATGCTGCTGAAGAATGCATTGATCTCCTTCAGCTGATCGCCGATGATGGTCCCTTCGAACAAGGCTTCCGATTTATCCACGAATTCCATGGAGCAAGTTATAAATCAGCAGAAACCTCTTTTTCAATACCCTATATTGCGATAAACCGCAATCAACCTGCTTTTTTGGTTCAAGCCGGTCCGCAGTATTCCAATGCATCATCAAGATCATCGATCCTGAGTTGAAGATGGATATGGCAATCGGCAGAAAAAAAGAGCCATGATCGATAACCATGACCCTTTGATCGAATATGGCTGATAGCCTCAGAACATGTAACCTATGCCAAGGTATGCTGAGAGCACGAATGGATTTGAAGATGCGAACAGGAACTCATACTCAGCCCTTCCGCCTAGCGTGAAGCTCAGGCCCGGGTTGGAGATCGCATATGCGACCTTAGCATCTACACCTGCTCCGAAGCACATCAGGAATGCGCTGTTTCCGATCGTGAAGTATCCGTTCGGTCCTCCGATGATGCTGATATCGAGGTTCTTGACCGGAGTGAATGTAACACCGGCGCCGACAAAGAGGTCGAGCGAGCACTGAGTCACGTTGCTTCCATCCAGAACCAGGGCTGCGCTGTTGCTGACGGTGAACTTCACCTTATCCTCAGGCTCTGCAAAGGACCATTCTCCTCCGAGCATAGCGCCGTAGAGAAGCTTCTTGGATGCTGTATCCGTCAGCACTGTGGGACCGATATACAGATTGGTCTCAGCGAATACAGGAACGAATGCGAGAAGCATGAGAGCTATCAGGATGAGTTTCTTCTTTTTCAGATTCTCCTTTCGCTTCAACGATACTACCGATGTCGATTCTTGAAAATAGCAAATATACTGATACAATAAGAGCAGACAGCTGTCGTACTTTGATATGCACGGTATTATCCAGGATATCGCTAATCTAGTACTATCTCATTATATTGCTTGAGATTATCTACTGCATCGAGAGAGCGCTGCATGCTTTCGCAATATTAAAATAAATTGTTGACCTGCAAAATTGCATGCATTATTCTGACCTAAAGCATACTTTTTTGAATACACATAGTAGAGGAACAACGATGAACCACATCTATTCTGAAAGGGCTGTAAAGCTATTCACACCTGGACCGGTCAATATCCCGGAGAGAGTGCATGTCGCAGCGATGCTAGGAAGCTACCATCATAGGACGCCGGAGTTCTCCTCCATCATGAAGGACACTCTCTCGATGCTCAAGCCTCTCTTCGGCACGGAGAATACGGTAATGCCAGTGCATACGACTGGAAGAGGAGCCCTTGAGGGAATATACAACAACGTCTTCTCGCAGGGAGACAGGGTGATATGCGTCGTGAACGGCAAATTCGGCGAAATGGCAGCCCAGACGCTCAGGAAGGACGGAATGGAGGTAAAGGAGATCTTCCCGGGATGGGATACTCCTGTCGATCTCGATGAGCTTGATAAGGCAATCGCCGAGTACAAGGCAACAGGGCTTGTTGCGGTATTCAACGATACATCCAATGGAATAATCAATCCTATCGACAGGATGGGAGAGATCGCAAGAAAGCACGACGCTCTCTTCATCGTAGATGATGTAAGCGCTCTGGCATGCATGCCATTCAAGATGGATGAATGGAAGGTCGATGCAGTCGCAACAGCTTCGCAGAAGGGCCTTATGTCACCTGTCGGAGTGAGCTTCGTAGCAATGAACGACAGGGCATTCGCAGCATGCGAGAAGAATGCAGGAAGGGACTTCTACATAGATTTCCTGGACATCAGGAAGATCGTCGAAGGCAAGGGAGAGACCCCGGGCTCTACGCCTGTGAGCATCGTGCTTTCGGTCCATGAGGCTCTGAACATGATCAACGAGGAAGGCCTTGATAACGTCTTCCTGCGCCATAAGGCCATATCAGAAGGAACGAAATCCGGACTGGAGGCACTAGGCTTCTCGCTCTACCCCATTTCATGGGAGAAGCGCTCTGACTCCCTTACAGTCGCAAGGGTTCCTGAGGGAATCAGCGCAAAGGCGCTTACAAAGAGGATGTGCGATGGCTACAGGCTGAAGCTTGGAACAGGGCTCGGGAACATGGGAGACGAGTACGTCAGGATCGCCCACATGGGATACTGCTATGTCGAGGACATGATCCAGTGCATTTCCGTAATGGAGTGCGTTCTTGAGGAAATGGGAGCGAAGGGAGCTATCGGAAAGGGCGTGAAGGCCTTCATCGATGCTTATGGCGAGACTCTTTCAAGGGGTGTCCTCTGATGGGTTTCACAGCTGCGGAGAAGCTTCTCGGAAGGAGAGCAGGGAGAGATGTGAAGGCTGGTGAGGTCGTCACTGTGCCAGTCGATGCGATTCTGACCAATGATGCATCTGGCCCGCTCTCCATCGATTACTTCGGGAAAATGGGCGTAGAGCAGATTGCCCATCCTGAGAGGATCGTTGCAATCATAGACCACTACGTTCCATGCCCGAACAGCCGTGTCGCTTCGCTGCAGCAGATGCTCTACTCATTCAGGGACAGGTATGGAATAAGGCTCGTGGAGGCCGGAGACGGCATTGCGCATCAGGTATTCGACGAGCTTGGCTATGTAAGGCCAGGCGCTATCATCATCGGAGGCGACTCCCATACAACCACCCACGGATACCTTGGATCCTTCGCAATCGGGGTCGGCGCATCCGATCTGGCATCTGCGATGATCACAGGAGAGCTCTGGATGAAGGTCCCCCAGTCGATCCGGATAGAGCTCAAAGGAGAGCTCGGGAAGGATGTTACTGGAAAGGACGTAGCGCTCTATCTTCTCTCCAAGCTCGGCGCGAACGGTGCGAACTACATGGCGCTTGAGTTCACAGGAAGCGGGATTGGATCGCTTTCGATGAATGACAGGAAGACGATATGCAACCTCGCAGCGGAGTGCTGCGCCAAGTGCGCGATCATGCCTCTTGATGAGAAGGCAGAGTCATACTGCAGGGAGCGCGGCCTCGAGGGTGAGAGAGTCACAGCCGATGCAAATGCCCAGTACTTCTCAAGGCTCGAGATAGACCTGGGCTCGATAGAAAGGATGGTCGCAAAGCCATCGAGAGCAGATATCGCGGTACCGGCATCCGAGATCAGCGGAACTGAGTTCGATATGGTCGTCATAGGCACATGCACTAACGGCAGGATAGAGGACTTCGAGGTCTTTGACAGGATCGCATCGGAGCATGAGGGTCCGTTTGCAACCGAGACTCTGGTGATTCCTGCCTCCCGGAAGACACTCGAGGCGATGATAGAGAAGGGAATACTCTCGCGCCTTGTCGCAAAGGGAGCGATGGTCCTTCCTCCAGGGTGCGGGCCATGCTGCGGAAGCAGCCCCGGCACTCCAAGGGATGGGATGAACGTCCTGTCGACAGCTAACAGGAACTTCCTGGGAAGGATGGGCAACACGAAGGCAAGCATCTATCTTTCATCCCCTATCACTGCGGCGATCGCCGCATGCACAGGAAGGCTGTGAAGGAGGAAGGAATGCTTGATTACAGAGCGCGTGCATTATGCTTCGGCGATGACATAAACACAGACTACATAATCTCATCGCGCCGCAAGAAGGACACGATAGACCCGGATGAGCTTGTGCCCTACCTGATGGAGGACATAAGGCCGGGCTTCTACAAGGAGATCAAGGGCGATTCGATACTGATTGCAGGCTCCAACTTCGGATGCGGAAGCGCGATGGAGGTAGCTGCGCAGATCGTGAAGAGCGCAGGCTTTCCCGTTATCATCTCTTCGTCATTCGCAAGAAGCTACTACCGCAATGCCGTGAACAACGGCGTCATGCCTCTCGAGATGGACACATCTTCCATCCAGGAAGGAGACATTATACATGTCATCCAGAAGGAGGATGGGATATCCGTTGAGAACGAGAGAACCGGGGAGAGGAAAACGCTTCCTCCGTTCTCGGGAAAGGTCGGGGAAATACTATCCTACGGCGGTATCGTCGAGTACATAAAGTCGAACTACAGCAGGAGAGAGAAATGAAAGAGAACAAAGTCAACCGCACCAGCCTAAGGAAGGACCTGACGGGAATCGAAGGGAAGATCCTGATGGCAATAGGCATAGTCTGGATGCTTTTCCAGATCCTGGTCGCAAGCCAGATAGTGATCATGACGCCCCATAAGCTCAGGATCGTCCATCTTGGCTTTGCGCTTGCAATGGTCTTCCTTGCAACGCCTTTCACGAAGAAATCGAATAGCCAGAGGTTCTCGTTCGTGGATATCCTCCTGGTCGCAGCGACGGCTGTTGTATTCATCGGCAGCTTCGCAAGATACAACACCCTGATGAGGATGGCTGGAAGATGCGAGACGATCGATGTCGTTCTGAGCGTATTCACGATCCTTCTGATGTACGAAGGCGCAAGAAGGGTATCGAGCCGCGGTCTGATATGGCTTTCCCTGATTGTATTCGCATACATCTTCCTCGGGCCATACATCCCTGGGGCTTTAAGGACAAACAGGTTCTCGCTCACAAGGATCATGAACCACATAGTCCTCGGAGGAGAGGGTGTCTATGGCTTTGCCCTTGGCGTAAGCGCTGAGACCATCGTAATATTCGTCATCTTCGGAGCACTCCTGCAGGAAGTCGGGATCGCAGATTACTTCTACGACCTTTCGAATACTATCGCCGGAAACTCGAAGGGAGGGCCGGCGAAGGTAGCCGTCCTCTCATCGAGCCTGATGGGAATGGTCAGCGGCGAGACATCGGCAAACGTCGCAACCACAGGTGCTTTCACAATCCCCCTGATGAAGAAGGTAGGATACGACAATGACTTTGCAGGCGCTGTAGAGTGCGCAGCCTCCGCAGGCGGCCAGATACTGCCTCCTGTAATGGGCGCAACGGCATTCATGCTTGCAGACACGCTCGGAATCCCATACATCAAGCTCGCTCTTGCAGCGATCCTTCCTGCTATCCTTTACTACATCAGCGTCTTCTTCACAGTCCATTTCAGGGCTGTCAGGTTCGGAATGACAGGAAGCGGAGTCGATAAGAAGGACTGGATCGACCTTCTCAAGAGGTCCTATCTGATGCTCCCTCTGGTATTCATCGTAGTGCTGCTTGTAATCGGATACACGCCTACATTCTCAGCATTCTGGGGAGGAATCATATCGGCAATAGTGCTCTCGTTCTTCCGCAAGGAGACGAGGATCACTCCAAGAAAGCTCATCAAGGTGCTTTACCAGGCAGCAAGGACAGCTATGACGCTCGGTATCGCAACAGCAGTGGTAGGCATCATAGTAGGAACATTCTCGCTCACAGGAATCACGATGACACTCGCACGTCTCATCTTCAACCTCGCAGGCGGAATAAAGTTCCTCACGCTCCTTCTGACAGCAGTCGTTGCCATCATACTCGGAATGGGGCTTCCGACATCCGCAGCATACGTTCTCGCAAGCATCAGCGCGGCTCCGGCACTGACAATGCTCGGGATCGACCTCCTGCCAGCTCACCTCTTCGTATTCTACTACGGCTGCATGTCAACGATCACGCCTCCGGTAGCCACTGGAGCATATACTGCAGCGGGGCTTTCCGGAGGAGATCCTAACCGCACAGGCTTCCAGTCCATAAAGCTCGCAATCGCAGGCTTCGTGGTCCCCTTCATCTTCATCTACTCCCAGGATCTTCTCATGAAGACCGGAAGCAACAAGCTGATGGGGCTCTTCTCGCTTGCAGTCACAGGCTTCGGGCTCATTTTCCTTGCAGCGTTCTTCGAGAAGGCGTTCTTCAGGGCAGTATCCACTCCTATGAGGATCATATTCCTCGCTCTTGCTGTCCTGCTGATCATGCCATCGGTGCCTGTCTCCATCGTAGGCGCAGTGCTTGGAATCGCAGTGATCGTCTATCTGAGGATATCGGATAGGAAGAAACCAATGAATGTTACTGCTTAATGCAGTTCAGATATAAAACCAGAGGAGAAAACTATGAAGAAAATCGCTCTCGTTCTATTGAGTGTCGCTCTCGTGGCATTCCCGGCATTCGCAAATGGCACAACAGAAGCAGCTGCCCAGCCAGCTGTGCTCAGCCTTGGAACAGCTAGCCTCGGTGGAAACTTCTTCACCATGGGAGCTGCAATGGCAGCAGCAGTAATGGACAAGACTGACCTCCAGGTCACAGCCCAGGCTACAGGCGGCAGCGCATATAACGCTGGTGCAGTCGACTCAGGCGAGCTTTCGGTCGGCATGGCTCAGGCAAGCACGATCGCATCCGCTGTTGCTGGTACAGACAGCTTCGACAAGGCACCTACGACCCACATCAGGACCATGTTCAACTACAGCGCTACGCCTCTTCACATCGTAGTAAGGAAAAACAGGAACGCTAAGACCTTCAGCGACCTCAAGGGTCTCAAGATCGAGTGCCTTGTAATCGGCGATGGCGTAGAGACAACAACAAGGAAGCTCCTTCCAGCTATGGGAATCTCCCTTGATGACGTTACTCTCGAGTATAGCGGAAACAGGACCCAGGCTTCCTCAAGGCTCAAGACAGGCCAGGTTGATGCAATCCTCGATGCAACAGGACTCGGAGCCGCATGGATGACAGATGTCCTCAAGACAGGCGACTTCGTGATGATCGAGCTCTCTGATGCAGAGATCGAGAAGATCTGCTCGACATTCACAGAGATGAGCCCGATGACAATCCCTGCAGGAACATACGCTGGCTTCGATAAGGATATCAAGACAGTCGGTAACTGGACAACGGTATTCTGCAACGAGAACCTCTCAGAGGATAGTGTATACGCATTCGTGAAGGCAATCTTCGAGAGCAAGGCTAGCCTCGTGAAGGCACATGCATTCTTCAAGGACCTCGCACCGGAGAACATCGTAGGATCCGTCATCGCTCCTCTCCACCCAGGTGCAGAGAAGTACTTCAAGGAAGCAGGAGTCATCTGATGCCTGATTACAATGCTTTCCCGGATTTAATCGATCCGGAAATCATAAAGAGGGCTTCGAAGTTCGGATCGGCAGAGCTTGCAGACGGAATGAAGGGCCTTGGGATCCCGAATGATGGATGCCTTGCATACGACGTGCTTCCGATAGACGAGGCAAGCAGGCTATGCGGAACCGCAGCTACCGTAGAGACACAGGATGGGGACAACTTCCCCATCCATGTGGCTATCTATCAGGCAACTGAGGGATATGTCCTTGTAATAGACGGAAAGAACTACAAGGACAGAGGATACCTAGGGGATCTGATCGGAGGAGCGGCTAAGGCAGTCGGAGTCAATGGCATAGTCATCGACGGCCTTGTCAGGGACAGGATAGGACTCAAGGAGATGGGCCTTCCTGTATTCTCGAGGGGTTTCCAGCAGCATGGACCATCGAAGATCGGTCCTGGAAGGATCAATACCCCCATCGTCTGCGCAGGAGTGCCAGTGAAGCCTGGCGACCTCGTGCTCGGTGATGCCGATGGCGTTACAGTCGTGCCAAGGGAGCACATCGAGGAGGTCCTTGCGAAGGCTGAGGAGAAGGAGGATTACGAGAAGAAGCGCCGTGTCGCGATTGCTGAATACGAGCGCTGCAAGAAGGAAGGCCTCCCTCTTCCGCAGCTGGCTCCCAAGTGGGTTCTGGAAATGCTTGACAAGCAGTGAAAACAGTCTGTTGCCCGGGGTTCGCCCCGGGTTCTTTTTCATCAAGCGGATATGCTTTTTATATTTCAAATCCCCAAATTGTTGTACAATCAGCTATGGGGATATCCAGGAGTCACGGTAAAATGAAGGATAACAAGGATAGGATCAATGTCTACAAGGTAATCTACGATAGGATCATCTCAGGTGAGTACCCATCAGGATACAGACTCATAGAAGC
>JAXFQZ010000144.1:0-17489 GCA_034178685.1 Candidatus Ornithospirochaeta sp.
ATGGGGCTTGGGGCGATGAAGGTGAAGATGCTCTTCTCGAAGGCACGGAGGCATAGGCCATGCATCATCTTCATAGATGAGTTCGATTCCATCGGAGAGAGGAGAAGCTATGCAGGAAGCGGCATAGATAAGGAGAACAACAGGATACTCACTACGCTTCTCAATGAGATGGATGGCTTCTCGACCCAGTCCGATGTGATGGTGATAGCCGCAACCAACTCATTCCAGTCGCTTGACCCTGCCTTGGTCAGGCCGGGAAGGTTCGATCTGAAGTACTCTGTCGCAAATCCGGACAGGGCCACCAGGGAGAGGCTTGCTGAGATCTATACGCGCTCGAAAAAGCTCATGCCCGATGTCGATATAGCAGGACTGGCAGGACTCTTCGAGGGACTATCATGCGCTGCTATCGAAAGCATACTCAATGAGGCCCAGGCGATCTCTGAAAGGAGGGGAGGCGATGGGATATCGCTTGATGATGTCATCGAGGCCGGGAAGAGGTGCGGTGAGAAGCTTTCCAGGCCAAGGAAATGACATGGCATGGACGCATGTTGAAATCTTGATGCTAATCATCTAGAATGGTAGGCGAAAAAAATAACGGGCAGGTCCCGGATTGAGGTTTTTGCAAAGCTATGAACGACGCCAGGCTGGAGTCATGTCTTGATTATCTGAAATTCACCATTGAATCCGAAGGTGAGGAATTCTCAAAGGAGCATAACGGGGTACTGAGGGATATCCTCGAGGAGGAAGTAAGCGCAGACAGCGCAGTTGAGCAGTACCTCGCATCCCTTTCGCTTGAGAGGAAAAGCATTGCAGATGAGAATCCAATGTCGCGCTATGCAGGAACAAGATGCATAGTGAACTACTTCGGGATCAAGGATAAGAAGGCGCTCAAGCTCCTCGATAAGGAGATATCGAATATGAGGACCGCTGAGCTCTTCGTGAATCCTCTTTCGATGGATTTCGATTTCAATTACCTCAAGGCGCTTCATAAGCACATCTTCGGCGATATCTACCCATCGGCAGGCTGCATCAGGACCTCCAATACATCGAAGAAGACAGAGTTCTGCCCTGCAAGCGATATACTCCGCTCCTCGGACGAGCTCTTCTCCAAGCTATCCGATGACAACTACCTGGTTGATATCTACGATACCGATGATTTTGTGAACGAGCTTGCGTACTTCATGGGAGAGATGGAGCTGCTTCATCCATTCATGGATGGAAACGGAAGGGTCACAAGGCTTTTCTTCAATAGGCTTGCGATGAACGCCGGATACGATATCATCTGGGCAAGCGCGGATCCTGACCACTACCTGGAGGCGAACATCGCTGCAATCGATGGGGATTATCAGGCGCTGATCGATGTGCTCGAGGAGATCGTCATCCCTCGCTCAAGGTGATTCCCTCCAGCTCAAGTAGCCCTCTCTTCATATCCAGCCCGCATCTGTAGCCAGAAAGGCTGCCATCGCTTGCTATTATCCTATGGCATGGCACGGCTATCAGCACTGGATTCGCTTTCAGAGCCTGTCCGACAGCACGGCAGGCTTTCTCATTCCCTATTGCCCTTGCTATATCCATGTACGTGGCAGTGCATCCATAGGGAACGCGGATGCATGCGCTGTAGACCTTCCTTCTGAAGCCAGTGCTTCCTTTAAGGAATGGGAATGTGAATTCCCTCCTCATGCCTTCCAGATACTCCGTGATTTCAGAAGCGGCTCTCTCCGTCAGAGAGGAAGGACTGGAAGGATTTCCCCTCCAGTCCCCTATGTACTCTATCTGGCCGTCAGCCTCAGCGATCTCAAGCCTTCCGAACTGAGAATCAATAAGGCTTACGAACACGCATCTTCCTGTTAGGGTTAAGCGTAACCTTCACCCTGTTCCTGATAAGGAAGCACTGATGGATCTTCCCATCGCGGGCGAAGTCATCTCCGATGGTCCTTTCCGTAATATCCTCGACATTGTAGTTCTCGAGGATCTCCTCATCCATCCTGAACTTCCTGAAGTTCGTGCTGAAGATGAGCACTCCTCCCTTCTCAAGGTGCATTGCGGCTGCCTTGATCAGCTTCACATGGTCCCTCTGCACATCGAAGGAATTCCTGTTCTTGCTGTTCGAGAACGTCGGAGGATCGCAGAATATGAGGTCGTATCTGTCATACGTGTCCCAGAGCCACTCAAGAACATCCGACTTGTAGAAGTAGTTTCCGAAGTTCGTCGAGTAGCCATTGACCTTCATGTTCTCCATTGCCCAGTCAAGGTATGTGGAGGATGCATCCACCGAGACTGTGGATACTGCTCCGCCCCTGATTGCATTGAGAGTCGCAGTGGCTGTGTAGCAGAAGAGGTTAAGGAACCTCTTGTCCTCTGCCATCTCCTGTATCATCGCCCTCACAGGCCTATGGTCGAGGAAGATTCCTGTATCGATGTAGTCCTGGAAGTTTACAAGGATCCTCAGCCCGTTCTCCCTTACGATGTTGAAGCGGTTCGAGGATGCCAGCTTCGTGTACTGGCTCTTGCCCTTCTGCATCTGGCGCTGCTTTACGTAGATTCTCTCGATATCTATGCCGGTTGCCCTCTCGGTAGCGAGGATGAGCTCATTGAGCCTGCGCTCGGCTGCATCCGGATCGATCGTTGCAGGAGGCGCATACTCGGAGAGGTTGATCCACTTTCCCTCGTATACATCGATGGCTGCGGAATACTCAGGCATGTCAGCATCGTAGATCCTGTAGCAGGTTACGCCCTGTGCCTCCATCTTCCCCTTGATCTCCGCGAGGTTCTTCACCAGGCGGTTGTATGCCATCTCGGCTCCGGGGGAGAGGGGAGTGCTGAGCCTTATTGCCTTCTTCTCCTCGGCCTTCCTGATCATAGCCTCCCTCTCCTCATCGGTGAATACGATGTAGTGGGCTGCCTGGCATAGGATGCCTCCGTTATACAGGGTATTTGTCCTCTCCGGCTTCATGTCTATGTTCGATAGAAGCTCCTGGTTTCCTGTCAGTATAGTTGCCTTCCATCCCTTGAACACGTTCTGGATGGTGTTTCCGATCCCCTGGTAGAGCCTGTCAGCATCTACGACCTTCATCCTCTCGCCATATGGAGGATCCGTGACTATGAAGCCTTTGTCTGCCGGCTTGTCCTCCTCCGTAAGCTTGGTGAAGTCCTTTACGCTGAAGTCTATGAAGTCAAGCATGCCAGCCTTGAGAGCTGCTGCCTTTGAGATCTCGATAGCGGTCCTTGAGATATCCGATGCAAGGATGGAAATCTCCCTTTCCTCTATGGCCTTGTCCCTCTTTGCCCTTGACTCCTCCTTGATCCTCTCGAATAGGGCGGAGTCGAAGTTCACGAGCTTCTCGAATGCATATGGCTTCTTTCTCAGAAGGCCAGGATCTGTATCCGTTGCCATAAGCGCTGCCTCGATCGCAACCGTTCCGGATCCGCAGAACGGATCGTAGAAAACGCCTGGGTTTCCGTCAAGGACGGTCTTTCTCCATTCGCTTCTCGATACGAGAGCAGCTGCGAGATGCTCCTTCAGCAGCGCATCGGTCTGATCCTCAGGCCTGTATCCTCTCTGGTGAAGCGCCTCTCCTGAGAAGTCTGCATACCATATGACAGTGCGGTCATGGATGTGCACATGGATCGTGAAGTCAGGATTCTCCACATCGACATCAGGTCTCTGTCCCTCGAACTTCTCCTTGATCCTATCGCAGACTGCATCCTTTACCTTCAGCGCACCGTAGTGGCTGTTGTTCAGGTACCTGCATGACTGGGCTGTGCATGTGACCTTTATTTTCTTTTCCGGTCCGATCCACTCATCCCATGGAAGGGAGAGCGTTGAATCGTATAGCTCCTGGTCGGACTGCACATCGTCATCGATGTACAGGGCCATCAGAAGCCTTGAGGATATCCTTGACTGGAAGCAGAACCTGTATCCTATTTCCAGGTCTCCTTCGAATTCGACACCGCTTGGTGTCTGCCTTACATTGGATGAGCCTGCTCTTCTGGCTTCATCCGCAACCAGGTCTGCCTGGTTTGCCGCGCTCGTTGCGAAGAAAATCATTTAGCCTCCTGGAAGAGCGTTTCCGTTTCGCTCTTCGTGAATTCGTATTCGGTACCGCAGTTGAGGCACTCCAGCCTCAGCGGGAAATCTCCATTCAGTATGTCCTTCTTCTCGCTCTCCGGAAGGGAGGCAAGATACTTCTCGAAGTGCTTCTTGGAGCATGGGCATGAGAAGCCGATAGGCGAGTGCTCAAGATGCTTAGGCGTGAAGCCTTCGAACTCCCTGAGGATGTAGTCCTTTACATCCATCCCCTCGGAGATGGCCTTTCCGAGCTTCGGAAGGCCCGATGCGCATTCCTGGAGCCTTGCAAGCACATCGTCCCTGCATCCGGGGAGTGCCTGGATGAATATGCCGCCTGCTCCCCATATCCTTCCCTGCTTATCGAAATGGATTGAGATATAGAAGAGCGAAGGTGTCTGCTCCGACTGCTGGTAGTAGAGCGCAAGGTCCTCTGCAAGAGATCCGTACTCCATCATGATCTGTCCTGTGAATGGGGTCTTGCTCCCCTCCAGGAGCTTGGTTATCGAGAGGAATCCTGGTCCGAACAGAAGGTTCGTATCAAGGCTGTCCAGAGGCTTCTCGAGCACGATGGGATTCTGCCTGAGGTATCCTCTCACGGCGCCGCATGCCCATGCCTCGATATCCATTCCCTTGACAGGGCCTCCGCACTCGACTGAAAGCTGTATCCTGTCATTGCCCTTCACCTCGGATGAGAGCAGAGCGCCTGCTATGTATCCCTGGCCAAGGATGTATGATTCAAGGAAGCCCAGCCTGTGGTTTGCCTTCATCTGGTTCAGCATTTCAGTGGCAGAGACGCAGGAGAGCCTGACGCTCTCATCGGCAAGGAGGAATACCTCACGCCTGTCAGCCGGAAGAGAAGCGATATGCTCCTTTATTTCAATATCTTCGATAGGTGCTTTTATCATAGATAAGTAGCATAATGAAACGGGCTTGCTAACGCAAGTGACCGGCGCTCGCCGGGCCATGTCCGAAAACATTAAAACTACATAGTTCTGCACTTGAACCATAACAATCATCCAAATATATTCAAAATGGTATTCTGAGGTTATCTTCAGACCGGCAGTGCCAAAATACACGAGGAACAAGATGAGAAAATCAATAATGACGGCAGCCATGCTGCTGATCTCAGCCCAGCTGGTATTCTCTGCCTCCCTTGAGGAGATATTCCAGAAGGCTGAGGAAAACAGCCCATCATATCGGAACACAGTGCTCGCCAACAGCAACAGCCAGCTTGCGCTTGAGCAGCTTGAGCTTGATGACAAGGCAGTCTATTCGGTAAGCGCGGCTGTCAGGCCCGGGCTGAAGGGCAGCGAGGGCATTAATGTCACGGAGCTTACTGCTTCCGTAACGCTCCCTGATGACGGTGCGACAAGAATCACTGTCTCCTCCCCGTTCTCTGTCTCATATGATGCATCATCGTATGCAGTGAGCCCATCGATTTCCGCAAGCCATTCATTTGACTTCGGATACAGCGGCGATGCGCTCAGGGAGCTCACTATCGCACAGTCGAAGCTGACGCTGGACAATAGCTCGATGAAGGCAGAGCTTTCATTCCGCAAGAGCGTTCTTGAGACGATGAAGACGCTCTATTCGTCCCTCCAGACACTCGAGAAGACCAGGAAGAACCTCAGGGATGCGGAAAAGGCGCTTGAGGACAACCTTGCTCTCAAGGCTGTCTCCGAGGATTCCGTATCCTACCAGCAGTCCATGATCTCCATAGATAAGCTCAAGGCATCGGTGGATGCTCTTGAGAAGCAGTATGATAATGCCAAGGAGAACTACAGGACGCTTACGGGCCTTGAGTGGGATGGCGTCGACGATCTCCCGGATCCTGTGCTCAATCTCATTGTCCTCGATACAGGGAACACGGATGTGATCAATGCATCGCTTTCCGCTCAGATGGCTGAGGAGAACTACAGGATCGCTTACTCGAAATACAATCCCTCAAGCATAGTCGTAAGCGGAGGCGTTTCTTCATCTGCAGGCAGGAGCGCTGGAAGCGATGCAAGGTCCATCTCCGCACAGGCCGGCGCCTCATACGTAGGCAATGGATGGAGCGTAGGTGCTGACCTGAGCGGCAGCTGGTCGATGACCGACGGCACCTTCAGCCCAGCAGTGAGCCTCAAGGGATCATGGAAGAGCAACAGCACTTCCCAGAGCGATGAGATCGAGCTCCAGAAGCTTCAGAACAAGTACATCATCGCTCAGAATGAGTACATCAGCAAGCTTACACAGTACACGCAGGATGGACAGGGATACGCTATAAGCATCATGAACTGGAATTACAGGAAGGCCCAGCAGGATGCTCAGGATGCATACCTTGCTGCGGATCTTCTTTACAAGGAAACGCTGCTGAACCGCGGGCTTGGCACTGAGAAGGTTGTCGAGGATGCAAGGTTCGAGGTCGAGATGGCAGGCTATGATAGGATGATACTCATGCTTGAGGGGCTCTCGCTTGAGTATTCGCTCAGGATATTCGCACTTTAGGAGCTGGATATGGCAGATGATAAGGAAAGGAAGGAACTGACACCTTCGGAGCTTCAGGAGAAAAGACTCAGGGATGCCAGCAGGGCAAGGAAGAGAAAGAAGAGAATCAGGTCTCTGATCACATGGATCGCAGTGCTTGCGCTCATCGCATGCGCATTGTACTACTATGCAGTCAAGAAGGCTGAGAGCGAAGCGAAGAAGAAGGCGATAGAGAATCAGACAGTCACTGTCGAGACGACTGTAAGGAAGAACACATATACCCAGACGATCGACCTCTCAGGCTATGTGGTTGCATTCGATACGCAGTCGACGAAATTCAGATCCACCGGTGCTGTCACAGGCGTATTCGTCGAGGAAGGAGACAAGGTCACAAAGGGACAGCTTCTTGCTTCTATCGACAGCACGAAGCAGCTTGCGAACCTGCAGAGCATCCGTAACAGCATAGAGCAGGCAGAGCTCTCAGGCTCCACAAGGTCGCTTGAGCTTCTGCGCCTTCAGGAGAAGAACGCCGAGAACGACCTCGATTACACGAATATATATGCGAACTTCGATGGGGAGGTCGCAACTGTCAATGTATCCGTAAATGACTACTTCGAGGCAGGAAGCTCGGTTATGACGATAGTCGACAGATCGAAGCTCAAGGCAACAGTCGAGATCGATGAGATCGATATGCAGTACGTCGAGCTTGGCCAGAAGGCTTATCTGACATTCGATGGCATCCCAGGCCAGGTCGTTGAGGCAAGAGTGTCCTACATACCGATGCTCGGAAGGTACACGAACCAGGGAATCGGCGTCGTTGATGTCGAGCTCACTATCGACAATCCTCCTCAGGGGCTCATCCCGGGCTTCACGTTCGAGGGAACGATAGCTGTCGAAGGCGATATCTCGATGCTCCTCATCCCTAAGGCCGCAGTAACTACAGGAAGGGGAGGCGCTACCACCGTCAGGAAGAAGAACGCAGATGGCAGCATTGACACCGTATCTGTACGCGTTAAGTACCTTGGCGAGGGAATATGCCAGGTCCTCGCAGGGGATATCGAAGAAGGCGACACGCTCGTATACGATACGAAGAGCAGCGGCTCTGGCTTTGCTATGATGATGGGCGGAGCTCCTGGCGGCGGACCAAGGATGTGATATGGATGATGTAATCGTTCTAGAGGATGTCAGGCGCTACTATCTGGTGGGTGATTACGTCGTGAAGGCCCTCGATGGGGTATCGATCAGCATACCACGCGGCTCCTTCACTGCGATAATGGGTCCATCGGGATCTGGAAAGAGCACCATGATGAACCTCATCGGATGCCTCGATACGCCGACATCGGGCCTGATCAGGATAGACAATGAATACACCAATGACCTCGATGAGGCAGAGCTTGCATTCATCAGGAACCAGAAGGTCGGATTCGTGTTCCAGCAGTTCAATCTGCTGGGGAAGCTGACTGCGCTTGAGAATGTCATGACTCCGATGGTCTATGCAAGCTACAGCAAGCGCGAGAGGATCGAGAGAGCCTCATACCTGCTTGAGAAGGTTGGTCTCAAGGATAGGATGAAGCACCTTCCGAATGAGCTCTCAGGCGGACAGAAGCAGAGGGTGGCAATCGCAAGGGCGCTGGTGAACAATCCGGCTATCCTGCTTGCCGATGAGCCGACAGGAGCCCTCGATACAAGGACGGGCGATCAGATCATGGGGCTCTTCAGCGATCTGAACGAGGAAGGAAGGACTATAGTCTTTGTCACTCATGACCGCGGATTGGGCCTCAGGTGCAAGAGCCAGGTGTATATCCGTGATGGAAGGATAGTGGATCACGATGTTTTTAGAGAATCTTAAGCTAGCTCTTTCATCGATGGCGAATAACAAGATGCGCACGTTCCTGTCGCTTCTCGGTATCGTCATCGGTGTTGGATCCGTTGTAGCGATCCTGAATCTCGGGCAGAGCGCAACGGCTTCCATCAATGAATCCATGGAGATCGGCGGAATAAACATGGTCAAGATCATGCCATCCAGCAATTCGCGCTACTCCTCCATATTCGATGAATCGTTCGGCGATACCCTGATGCAGAATGTCGCTGATATCGACAAGGTCCTGCCAATGGTCTCTTCGGTGGCAAACATCAGGAACGGGCAGGAGATAAAGAGCAGCATCTCGATCCAGGGCGTCACATCCGATTACTTCGAGGTGAACTCGCTGACGCTCTCCGATGGCAGCTTCTTCACATCCCTGGACAACATAAACAGACGCCAGGTCGTTGTTCTTGGAAAGACAATCGCAGATGAGCTCTTCCCTGTCGGGGGCGCTGTCGGGCAGTATGTATCGATATACCGCACCCAGGCAAAGAGCTATCAGGTCGTCGGGGTCCTGGAAGAGAAGGATGCAACGCTCGGTTCTTCATACAATAGCGCTGTCTTCATCCCATACAACACATATGACCAGAGGTTCAGGAAGATCTCACAGGTGCAGTCTTACACGGTGAAGGTCTCGGATGGCGCGAACGCGATCCAGGTCTCCAACCAGATAGAGGCATACCTCAATGAGACGGTGGGCTCTGACAACTTCTCGATCTTCTCTCCTGCGAGCCTTGTGGAGATGGCAAACCAGATCACAAGCACGTTCTCTCTTTTCCTTGCTGCGATTGCAGCTATATCGCTCATCGTCGGTGGAATAGGAATCATGAACATCATGCTCGTATCCGTCGTTGAGAGAACAAGGGAGATAGGCATCAGGAAGGCCCTCGGCGCCACTCCAAAGACCATCAGGGGACAGTTTCTTGTTGAGTCTATCACTTTGACTGTCTTTGGTGGTATCATTGGACTTGTGCTCGGAGGAGTGATCAGCTATGCGGTCGTGACGGTTGCGGGGTGGAACCTCCATCTTTCGTACGCCGCCGTGTTCCTTGCCCTTGGATTCTCCACATTCGTAGGAGTCTTCTTCGGCTGGTATCCTGCGATGAAGGCCTCCAAGCTCGACCCGATCGATGCGCTGAGCTACGAATGATGAGGAACAGATGGCCAGAAAGAACAGGATGAAATGGACACGGGAGAAGAAAGAGGACTTCATACTATCAGGTCTGATTACATTCTGCTTTGTATCTCTGGTCATCCTGGCCCTGTTTCTTACAATCGCCCTCTATTCTGCTGAGCGCCTGAGGCTCCAGAATGCTGTTGAGAGGGCATATGGAAACATACAGGCGGCAATCGCAGAGGGCTCATCCTCAATCGCAGATGCGATGAAGGATGAAAATGTATTGGGCTTCGGAGTCTATACCAGCCTCGGCAATGCTATCTACACATGGGGAGACGCATATGTGCGCCTCCCTATCACATCCTTTCCAGATAACCATCTCGACCACGATTCCAACACTTTCTATGCATATGACTCCAGCACTGAGGTAATTGAGTGCATCAGGTATTCTGCAGGCTCCGTCGTGATTCCATCGAACCTCTTCATGACGCGCTCCGAGAACCCGATAAACTTCCCTACGATCATATACATCGCATTCGATGGCTCTAGCTACATGGGCATGATGAATGTCCTGAAGGCCGCTGCCGCTATCGGCATTACCCTTATACTCTTCTTCTATCTTGTAATGCTCAGGGTTGTGAACCAGAACAGGGAGTTCAGGAACACGCTCAGCCGCCAGGAGAACCTCGTGAACCTTGGCCAGGCAGCGAGGACGCTGACACATGAGATCAAGAACCCCCTTTCCGCGATCACGATACAGCTTGCTCTCCTTAAAAGGGAAGCGCCAGGGAACATGAAGGATGACCTTGCGATAATAGACCACGAGACAAAGAGGCTCGTCATGCTCACGAACAAGGTCTCCGATTTCCTCCGCAATCCACTTGGGCAGCCTGAGAGGATCGAGCTTGTCTCATACCTCAAGGCGCTCTTCCCTCTCTTCTCAGTGGATATAAGGTGGATTGAGCCTGATTTCCAGAGAGCGATGATAAGCTTTGACTCCGATAGGCTCCGCTCTGTGCTTGAGAACCTGATCAAGAACGCAATCGAGGCATGCCCTCCTGACAGCATCGATGTTGAGGTCGAGGTCTCTAAGGACAGGAAGGGCTTCTTCCATGTATTTGTCAGGGACAGGGGATGCGGTATAGAATCCAAGAACAGCGAGAAGATATTCGATCCTTTCTTCACCACGAAGATACATGGATCGGGAATAGGGCTTTCCATCAGCCAGCAGTTCGTAAAGGCGAACGGAGGGCAGCTGAGCCTCTATCCAAGGGATGGAGGAGGAACCACCGCCGAGGTTATTCTTAAAGGCGAAAGGGAAAAAGGCGAATGAGAGTATTGATCTGCGATGATGAAGAGAATATCAGGAATCTGATGAAGCGTTTCCTCGCGCTTGAGGAGATCGAGTCCGATGCTGCCGAGAACGGGCTCTCTGCGCAGCGCTTCCTGAGGGAGAATCCATATGATGCGCTCCTTGTGGACCTCAGGATGCCTGGGATGGATGGCCTTGAGCTTATAAGGTGGGTCAGGGAGGAAGGCTACAGGATGCCTGTGATCATGATCAGCGCCCATGGCGACATTTCCGATGCAGTAACGGCGCTGAAGGAAGGCGCTCAGGATTACATCGTCAAGCCATTCGACCCCGAGGAGCTCGTGATAAGGATCAAGACCCTTGTTGAGGCATCGAACCTCAGGAGCATGATCGAGCAGGAGAAGAGCGGAAGCTCATCGTTCATCGGGGACAGTACCGAGATGAAGAGAATCAAGGAAGTGATAGGGAGGATTGCTCCCTCCCAGGCGACAGTTCTCATTACCGGAGAGTCAGGTACGGGAAAGGAGGTCGTTGCAAGGGAAATCCACGCCAGAAGCTCTGTTTCCGATGGCCCGTTCATAGCAATCAACATCGGAGGAGTACCTGAGAACCTTCTTGAAAGCGAGCTCTTCGGCTATGAGAAGGGTGCTTTTACAGGTGCTGTGAACAGGAAGTCGGGACTCTTTGAGCTTGCAAGCGGCGGAACGCTGTTCCTTGATGAGATCGGCGATATGCCACTGTCGCTCCAGGTGAAGATACTCAGGGTCCTTCAGGACAGGAAGATCACGCGCCTTGGCGGTATCTCCCCTATGCCTATCAATGCGAGGATCATAGCAGCCACGAACAAGAACCTCGAGAAGATGGTAGAGGAGGGCAAGTTCAGGGAGGACCTCTTCTACAGGCTGAATGTCGTTAGGATCCAGATCCCGCCGCTGAGGGAGCGCAAGTCCGATATACCCCTTCTTGCCGCATTCATTCTCCAGAAGTACAACCGCACGATGGGCCTCAAGGTCACAGGCTTCAGCTCAGAGGCGCTTGATGCGCTCAAGAACCACGACTTCTATGGAAACGTCAGGGAGCTTGAGAATGTGCTTGAGCGTGCTATGATCTTCGCAGATGGAAGCGTGATAGGCATAAGCGACCTCGATCTCAGGGCTGGCATTGCCTATGGCGACAAGAAGAGCGCTAAGGAGAGCGAGGGTGAGAGCCTTTCGCTTAAGGATGTTGAGCGCAATACGATCATAAGGGCACTGCATAGGTGGGAAGGCAACAGGACAAGGGCCGCTGAGGAGCTCGGGATATCAAGGCGTACGCTTATCAGCAAGATTGCCGAATATGGCATTGATGGATGATTGAAGCAATCGCTGCTTTTTTTATAGAATCGGATAAAAGGAGATAAAATCAATGAAAAAGGCAATATATGCGGTGATGATGCTTGTTCTGGCATCATCTCTTCTCTTTGCACAGGGCGCAAAGGACCCGGATCTTGCAGCTTCCTTCATGGCTAAGCCTGAAACGGAGGTAAGGGTCGCAGCCCTCAAGGGACCTACTGCAATGGGACTCTCGGATCTCATCGACAGAAGCCAGGCAGGCGCGCTTAACGGCAATAGGTATTCATTCCAGCTTGAGGGAGCAGTCGATGCTGTCACACCTCTCGTGGTAAAGGGCGATGTCGATTTCGCAGCGCTTCCTGCAAACCTCGCAGCTGTCCTGTACAAGAACACCAGCGGAAAGGTGCAGGTTGTGGGAATCAACACTCTCGGCGTTCTCTACATCGTTGAGAACGGTTCTTCCGTGAGCAGCGTAGAGGACCTCAGGGGAAAGACGATATACAGCGCAGGAAAGGGAGCTACTCCTGAGTATGCGCTCAACTACATCCTTGGATCCAATGGGCTTGAGATCGGCAAGGACGTCTTCATCGAGTGGAAGAGCGAGCATGCTGAGTGCGTAGCAGCCCTTGCTGCAGACAGCGACGCTGTTGCAATGCTTCCTCAGCCATTTGCTACAACAGCAATGATGAAGAACAGCAGCATGAGGACAGCCCTGGACCTGAATAAGCTCTGGGAGGAGAAGGTCGGCTCTGTGCTGATCACAGGCGTGACTGTAGTCAGAAGGGAGTTCGCTGAGAACAACCCTGATGCCCTCAAGGCATTCCTCGAGGATTATGCTGCATCAGTGAATACTGTGAATACCGACAATGCAAGGGGCGCTAAGCTCGTAGGCGGGCTCGGGATCGTTCCGGAGCAGGTAGCGCTCAAGGCTCTTCCTTTCTGCAACATAACCCTCATCACAGGCGAGGAGATGAAGGAAGCGCTTTCGAATTACCTCTCCATTCTCTTCGAGCAGAACCCGAAGAGCGTAGGCGGAGCTCTTCCAGGTGAAGATTTCTACCTCTGATAGGCTTCTTAAGGCATTATCAATCGTATTCTGGCTATCTGTCTGGCAGATAGCCGCTTTGCTGATCGGGGAGGAGCTCTTCCTGCCTTCCCCGGCTGCTGTTCTCTCAAGGCTCATCAGCATTTCATCAGAGCCTGTATTCTGGTCCTCGATCGCGTTCTCGCTATCGAGGATATCCCTTGGCTTCTTCCTGTCTCTTCTCTCTGCTCTTGTGCTCTCGTTCCTTTCCTATAAGGCGAAGGCTGTGAGGATCCTTCTGGAGCCTCTTGTGAAGATGATAAAGGCCACTCCTGTTGCATCCATAGTCATACTTGCCCTGGTGTGGATCAGAAGCCGCAATCTCTCTGTGGTGATTTCCTTCCTGATGGTATTCCCGGTGGTTTACACGAATATGCTTGAAGGACTGGACTCGCTTGACAGAAGCCTTGTCGAGATGGCCGATGTCTACTCGATCAGGGGCATAAGGAGATTCAGGTACATACTCCTGCCGTCCCTCACTCCTTATTACGGGAGCGCGCTGAAGCTCGGCCTTGGGCTGTGCTGGAAGAGCGGAATCGCCGCAGAGGTGATTTCAATGCCATCGGGGTCAATCGGCGAAAGGCTCTACGAGGCCAAGATATACCTATCAACGCCGGACCTCTTTGCATGGACAGTGACTATAGTCCTTCTTGCATTCATATTCGAGAAGGCTGTTCTCAGAGCATCGCTATTCCTGATCGATAAGGGGTGCGGAAGATGAAGGCGATAATAAGAAGAAAGGCATTCGGAGACCGGATAGTGCTCTCGGATCTGGAAATAAGCGCAGAAAAGGGAGAGAGCATAGCAATACTCGGATCATCTGGCTCTGGAAAGACCACTCTCATGAGGATCCTTGCAGGACTCGATAAGGCCTTCGACGGAGAGATCATCGATCCATTCCGCAAGCCTCTGGTCGTATTCCAGGAGAACCGCCTTGTTCCATCGATTCCCGTCATGTCCAATCTCCTTGCTGTCACAAGGGACAGGGATGCCATCCTCTCGGGCCTTGAGGCGCTAGGGCTTAAGGGAGAGGAAAGGAAGCTTGCTTCCGAGCTCTCAGGAGGAATGCAGAGAAGGGTAGCGCTTCTCAGGGCGCTTCTTGTTCCCTTCGATGCCCTTTTCCTCGATGAGCCATTCACAGGGCTCGATGAGGAGACAATCGGAAGGACCTCGGAGTACCTTCTCTCCCGCCTTGAAGGAAGGAACCTCTTCCTGATAACGCATCGCGGCAAGGATCTCGAGCAGCTTGGGATCGGGCGCGTTATTGCCCTTTGACCTAAGAGATACTACAATCCCTGTATGGCAGAACTACCTCACTGGAACCTTGATTCCATTTACCCATCATGCGAAAGCATAGAATTCAGGAATGACCTTGAGTCCCTCATTGCAAAGTCAGAGGAGCTTGAGACGGCAGTAGATGACAGGATGCCCATCCTGACGATACTGGAAAAGAACAATGAAGCAAGATCGCTTCTTGTGAATCTATCGGCATACACAGGCGCACTTCTCTCCACCGATACATCCTCGAGCATATACATGAAGGCTAATGGGGATGTGGAGAACGCTGGAGTCATCTACTCCTCCGCAGAGGAGAAGATGGTGCATGGGCTTTACCAGAGGCGTGATGAGTTCTCCCGTCCTGAGCTCAGCGATTATTCGTACTACCTCGATTGCCTGAAGACTCAGGCAGAGCATCAGATGAGCCTCGAGGAGGAGAACCTCGCATCGGATCTTGCACGCTCGGGCTCTTCCAGCTGGGAGAGGCTACAGGCATCTATAACTTCCTCTTCCTCCGATGGAGATAAGACGCTGATCGAGCTCAGGGGAATGGCTACGGATGGAGATAGAAGCGTAAGGAAAATCGCATTCGAGCGTGAGCTGAAGGTCCTTGAGGAGCATGGAACAGCGCTTGCCGCATCGCTTAACGGAGTAAAGGGCACAGTCCTCACTCTGGAGAGAAGAAGGCACTGGGACGATCCTGTAGATAGCTCTCTCTTCTCATCGAGGATCACCAGGAAGGCGCTCGACAGCCTCATTGCATCCCTTGAGGAAGCGCTCCCCATGTTCCGCCATTACCTGGGAATAAAGGCCAGTCTTCTAGGGATAGGCAAGATGGATTTCTTCGATCTCTTTGCGCCTGTCGGGCACTCCGGAAGGAAGTACTCATTCGAGGAAGCAAGGGATATAGTCGTATCATCATATGCATCCTTCTCCAGGGATATGGGGGAATTCGCAGAGAATGCATTCCGCTCCGGATGGATCGATGCAGAGCCTAGGAAGGGCAAGGTCGGAGGTGCATACGACACTGCATTCCCTCTTGCCAAGGAAAGCAGGGTGCTATGCAATTTCGACTATTCATATGACTCTGTGGCAACCATTGCCCATGAGCTTGGCCATGCATACCACGATAGCATAGTGAAGGATATACCGATGGTACTGTCCGAGTATCCCATGACTCTGGCTGAGACAGCATCGATATTCGGCGAGAGCGTGGTCTTCCAGAATGTGCTTGCAGGAGCATCGCATGAAGAGGCTCTTCCGATAATAGAGCAGTTCGTGCAGTCATGCTGCCAGGTATGCGTCGATATCCTCTCGCGCTTCTACTTCGAGCGCGCTGCATTCGCGAAAAGAAGGGAAGGCGAGATCGGTGCAGATGAATACTGCGCTATGATGCTCGATGCACAGGAAAGGACCTACGGGGATGGACTGGGGATCAAGCATCCATATATGTGGGCTGTGAAGAGCCACTACTATTCGGCTGACTTCTCGTTCTACAACTATCCATATGCATTCGGGCAGCTCTTCGCGCTATCGCTCTACTCAATGAAGGACAGCGATCCGGGATTCCCATCCTCTTACAGGAGGATGCTCTCTATGACAGGAAGAGCCAGCGCAAACGAGGTTGCATCCTCGATGGGATGCGATATAGAGGACAGGGCCTTCTGGAAGAGGGGACTTGATATGATCGGCGTTTACATAAAGAGGCTTGAAGAGTGGCTGTAAGGATCGAGAAGGCTGTCTCTGGATGCATGGGGCTTGGGCATATCGATGGAAAGAGCGTATTTGTCAAGGGCGCTCTTCCCGGAGAGCTATGCGACATCGTTGTCGAGGAGGATAGAAAGAGCTATTCGGTATCCCGCGCTGAAGCCATCTTAGAGCCTTCACCGATCAGAAGGGCGCCGGTCTGCCCATACTACAGCATATGCGGTGGATGCGATTTCCAGATCCTTGATGAGGAAAGCAGCGCTAGGATCAAGGAAGGCATAGTGAAGGACAACATGATGAGGATCGGGAAGCTTGAGAGCCTTCCTGAATTCGAATCACCTTCATTCGCTCGCTTCGAAGGCTATAGGATGAGGGCCAAGTTCCATGTCTCTGCAGGAAACAGGATCGGATTTCTCTCAAAGAGGAGCAATACGCTTGTTCCCGTGGAAAAATGCCCTGCGCTCGATGGCGCTCTGAATGCTCTTCTTGCGGACGGAAGGGAAATACTCAGGGCCGCAAAGGCAGGAGGCAGAAGGGACTCAGGGGGATTCTCTTCCGTCAGCGCGTTCTCAGGCGATGATGAAGTGAGCCTCTCAGGCAGGACTGTCAAAAAGACAGTGAATGGTATTCCCTATAGCGTCAGTGCAGATGTGTTCTTCCAGTCCAACAGGTACATAATGGGTGAGCTTCTGTCCTTTGTAGAGGAGAATACAGCAGGGGAGACAGTGATGGATCTCTACAGCGGAGTAGGTACCTTCTCTGCTCTCTTCGATGGAAGGAGAAAGGTATATGCCGTCGAAAGGCAGAAGGAATGCCTAAGCCTTGCCCGGATCAACGCTCCACATGCGATCGCATTCACAGATGATGTCGGGCTCTGGGCCTCGAAGAGGAGGGAGAGGCCTGATACTGTGATAGTCGATCCTCCCCGCACAGGGCTAGGGAAGGGCGTTCCCGGGATGATAGCAGGATGGAAGAGCGATAGGATAATCTATGTCTCCTGCGATAGCGTCACTCTCGCAAGGGATCTTCCCCTCTTTGAAGGCTATAAGCCAGTCAAGGCAAAGGTCTTTGATTTCTATCCAGGGTCAGGACATGTGGAGACTGTGTGTCTTCTGTCACGCAGCAATGTATAAGCTCTACATAACGAGGTACACACATGAATATTGAACTGGTTAAGCTTACTCCTGCGTACAAGACACAGTTGTTTGATATGCTTACGGAGTGGAAAGCTGATATTGAAAAGAATCATACAGATCATTCC
>JAXFQZ010000015.1:0-16323 GCA_034178685.1 Candidatus Ornithospirochaeta sp.
GCAAGGGATGCATAGATATCCATGATCATAGTCCTCTGCGGAATATCCTTTCCCCTGTAGCTTACCTTCATCGCATGGCGAGGTATCGCCTGCCCTATCAGGAACTGCGCATTGATGCGCGTATTCAGCACTAGCGAATACAGATTGAAGCCATCCTTCTGCTTCTGGCTGAGGATCGTGTAATCGTAGCTTCCCGATAATCCCAGTCTCAGGTAGTCTGTCCTTATATCAAAGATATCGAGGCTATTGGCAAGCCACCAGGGAGCGGCTTCGATATCGATTTCAGCGTAGTAGCCAGATGGCGTGAGGTAATCCGTATCCCTATCGAAGAAGGCAATGCCCAATTCCAGCTTATTGGTAAGAAAATAGAGGTTTCCTGCAAGGTCAGGCGTCCCGGGTGTGGAGGATGCTTTTGCCGAATCATAGCCATCCGGCTTGAAGAAGAGCGAATTGAATACTCCTCCGTAGTTTCCCATCCTTATATCGTAGAAGGATGCGAATGCCTGCTCCCAGCGCATGCCTAGCGATATGCTTATGCTCAGCATATCGCCGCGCGATGGATCTGGGTTCCTCACAAGGCTCTGCTGATAGCCCACGGATCCATCCGAGAATACAACTGAGTATTCCGATGATGCGTATTGGCCATCCTTGACCATAAGGCGGCCGTAATCCTCGATGATATCGCCTGTGACTGGATCCTGCCTGAGCCTTCTCTGGCTGAAGCCTGCCTCAACGCGTGAATAGACTTTGGATTCATGGCCCTTGATCAGCTCCATGTCATTGAGGCCGAACTCGCCCCAGAAGCTTATCGGGAAGAGACCATATGCGAAGTCATTGTGGTAGGAAGCGTTTATTATGCTTGTGAAGAACGTGCCGAAGTCATCCGCACTGATAGCGGACAGCGATGAAAGCAGAACAAGCATGTATGCTATTAACGCAGCGGCCTTTCTTCCCATGTCCCCTGATTCTATTCCTATTTGCCCTCATGCTCAACAAAGCAGGCAGGAAGTGTATGGAAAATACACATTGCCCATGTATCCCCTATTCCATATGATTTACCAAAACTCCTTTATTGGCATTGTACTCCATCGTTTTTATTGAAATGCAATCCTAAAGATGATAATCTAAACAGAGCTGTTTCCTTAGAGGGAGCGGATCAAAACACTTTATAAGAGGTTTGCATATGCCTTCAGATAACGATAAGAACATTGCCTTCCCAAAGAAGATCAATGAAGAGAAGAAGCCGAAGCAGAAGAAAAAGAACGGAAAGACCATCGGATGGGTAATCGGTGTGATCATCCTCATCCTGATCTCGATTACATTCATTCTGCCTACTACGATCTTCAGCCAGAGCAATGCTCAGTCAATCACCTTCGGAAAGTACAACAAGGAGAAGATTGAGCTGAACAACATGGATTATGGCAATTTCTATGCTTATCAGGTGCAGGCTCTCACACAGCAGCAGGGAGGACAGCTCAATTTCTCCAATGTCGCGCCTATCTACCAGTCAGCATTCTATGGCACAGCTGCCCATATCGCTCTCGATCAGCTTGCCTCTCAGGCTGGCTACAGAGTCACTGACAAGGCTGTCAACGATGCGATAATCTCATCGGGCGCATTCGCTGGCGAGAATACCACATTCGACAAGGATGTATATGAGAAAGCAGACAGCATGACCAAGGATTACTACAAGGCGCTCTTCACGGAGCAGATGCCAGCTACGCAGGTCCTCAAGGATATCTCATCCGCTAAGTCCGGAAAGGGAGAGGCTGCTTTCGTAAGCAAGCTCAACAGCAGCTACAGGTCATTCAGGTACATCGTGGTGAACCAGGAAGCATATCCAGATGATATGGCTCAGGATTTCTTCAACGCAAACAGCGCTCTCTTTGCAACCAAGGAGCTCTCGATGATCTCGTTCTCCACAGAGGAAGAGGCAAAGACAGCCGCAGCGGAGATCGCAAATAGCACAAAGACATTCGAGGAAGCAGCATCCTCATCTGTCGATTCCTATTCCCAGCTTGGAGGAAAGGTAGGTTCATCATACTACTATGCTATCTCCGATATCCTCATGGATGCCGGTGCTGCCGACACTATCTTCTCGCTCAAAGAAGGAGAGCTTTCGGAGCCGATCCAGACCAGCTTCGGCTATTCTGTCTTCAGAGCCGATTCTGAGGCAGCTCTTCCTGAATTCACATTCGACACAATGCAGAATGTTAAGTCATACATCGCTGCAAACGATCCGAACAGGATGAATGAGTACCTCGATTCAATCGTCAACGACGTATACGCAAAGGCACAGGCAGATTTCGATGAGGCTGCGATTGCATACAACCTCGAGGTCACCGATGTCGCAGAGGCAGTCGGAAACGTAGGAGGAGCTTCGTTCGCATCAGGACTTGAGTACAAGGATCCTCAGAGCATCCTCGCTTCCTATGCAACAGCAAACAAGGATTACTACAAGAAGCTTTACAGCACAGAGATCGGAACAGTGCTCGAGCCAGTCAAGAACGGAAACTCTTACATAATCGCAAAGGCTGTCGAAAGCACAGGAAACAACGACTATCTTGCTTCCTATATGGATATGATGTTCAGCTACTATGGCTCAAACCTCATCCAGGAAGACGCATATGCAGTAGTCGCAGTATCACCGAAGCTCGAGAACAACTTCCTCGATGTCTTCTACAAGGAAGTGCTTGGAATCTAACGCATTCCTTACATACGATCAATAGACGAGGCCTCACGGTCTCGTCTTTTTTAATAATATTTTCACAACTTACTTGTACATATAGCGTTAAATGAGATAAAACAAGGGGCGGTACTAACATAGATATACAAAGAGGGAAACATGGATACGATTCTCGTTTCATTGGCCTTCGCATTGATTGCAGGTCTTCTCATGTCAAGACTGGCTAAGCTAGTCAATCTTCCTGCGGTAACCGCGTATCTCATCGCAGGTCTTCTCATCGGACCGTTCTGCTTCGGCAAGCTCGGAATCAGCGGACTTGGCTTCAACAGCCTCGCCCAGGTCTCAGGCTTCGACATAATAAGCAATACAGCGCTGGGCTTCATTGCTTTCGCTATCGGAAATGAATTCAGGCTCAAGGACCTCAAGGTCATGGGCAGGGCAGCAATCACAGTAGGAATCCTCCAGGCTGTAATCACAACAGCGATTGTCGATATCGTGCTCATCGCACTTCATTTCGTATTCCCAAGCGTAATCTCACTGCCTGCTGCCATAACCCTTGGTGCAATCGCAGCTGCAACAGCTCCTGCCGCTACGCTCATGGTCGTAAGGCAGTACAAGGCTGAGGGACCTCTTACTAAGCTTCTTCTTATGGTTGTAGCTATCGATGATGCTGTAGGACTTGTGCTGTTCTCAGTATCCTTCGGCATCGCATCGGCGCTTGAGACTGGAGCAATCAGCATTGCGTCCGTGATCCTTGAGCCAATCATCGAGATCGGGGCATCGCTGGTGCTTGGTGCGCTTGCAGGACTGGCTCTTCACTGGCTCGAGCGTTACTTCCACTCAAGAAGCAAGCGTCTCTCGCTTGCTGTTGCATTCGTCTTCCTGATGGTAGGATTCGCTCAGAAGAGATTCGAGATCGGCGGCATCCATGTCGGCTTCTCCCTTCTCCTTGTGTGCATGATCACAGGAACCGTGTTCTGCAATATATGCGAGACAAGCGAGGAGCTCATGGCAAGGCTTGAGAGATGGACAGCGCCGCTTAATATGCTTTTCTTCATCCTTAGCGGCGCAGAGCTCAATCTCCAGGTGCTCTCGAATCCGCTTGTAATACTTGTCGGCATCATCTACATCGCATCAAGGTCATGCGGAAAGATCGGAGGAGCCTACATCTCATGCCGCATGGAGCACACAACATCTGTGATCCAGAAGCATCTCGGGATCACGCTGCTTCCTCAGGCAGGAGTTGCCCTTGGCATGGCTCTGACAGCATCGAACCTGATGGATGGCGCAATCGTGAAGAGCGTAGTGCTCTTCAGCGTCCTGGTCTACGAGCTTGTCGGACCGACGCTCACGAAGTGGTCGCTTCTCCAGGCTGGTGAGATCAAGCCGGAGGGAAGGAAGAGCAGCAGGGAGGTCAACGTCCCTGAGCCACCAAAGAACATCAGCATCACAAAATAGCATCTGCTGAATGCACATCGGCATAGAGAGGCCTGTTTCCTGGATCTAAGAGGAGACAGGCCTTTTTCTTCGTTCTTTCTTTCGATATCGCCTTCTTACAGTGATTCTCAATGGCAAAGAGCCTTGATTACACTTCAGGTTTGGATGTTTTCCCTTTTCCTGATACACTATATCCATGCAGCACGAAGTCACAAGGAAGCAGGATCTGCTTTGCAAGGATGGAACGATAGCAGAGGAAGGATGGGCAAGAGAGCCTCTCTGGAAGTATGACAGGAAGAGAATCAGAAGCAATCGCCTCAGGATCAAGGAATGGGATTATTACCTGATAACAGATCCCGAGAAGGAGTTCTCTTTCGCAGCTACATTCTCTGACCTCGGCTTTGCAGGCCTCTTCGTGATCGCATTCATTGATTACAGAAGGAAAGCCACGAGCCAGACATCGGCAATCAAGCTGTTCACGCTCCATAGAACAGGGCTTGCATCCTCCCCTGAGGATGATAACGGAGTGACTTTCTTCAATAAGGACATGCTCATCTCCTTTGTCACGAAGAACAGAAGGCGCCACCTGATCATAAGCGCCCCGAAGCTCAGGCTTCCCAATGGCAAGGAAGGCTTCAAGGCAGAGATAACCCTAGAAGCCGAGGGCATTGAGAGCATGAACATCGCAACGGGCTGGAAGGAGAACAGAAGGCACTTCTACTATAACGAGAAGCTATGCTCAATGAGAGCATCGGGGCGCATGTTCATGGGATTCGAGGAAATGGATCTAAGCGCAACTAGCTATGCGCTTCTTGACTGGGGACGGGGAAGATGGGCCAGGAAGAGCACATGGTACTGGTCATCGCTCTCCGGATGGGATGGCGATAAGCTATGGTCGATGAACCTGGGATATGGATTCTCGGACAGAAGCTCCGCAAGCGAGAATGCGATCATCTACGATGGCATCATCCATAAGCTCGACCAGGTCGTATTCGATATGCCAGAGGATTACACATCGAGGCCGTGGATTATAAAGGACAATGAAGGCAGGCTGGAGCTGAGGATGGAAACAGCTGTCAACAGATCGGAGAAGACTGACCTGAAGCTGATAGTATCCGACCAGAACCAGGTATTCGGAGTGCTCTCAGGCTCATTCACCCTCGATAATGGAAGGAGAATAGCATTCGACAACGCATATGGCTTTGCTGAACGCGTAATGAACAAGTGGTGAGGATCCGTGCCCAGATAGCAGGCTGGAAGAAGAATCAACCAGAAGTACTGCTTTTCCGGATATGCTGGATGCCTCTCCTGTTTCTTCCGGTCTTCAGCGATGCAATGCAGCTCGGGACTGCATATTCCTGCCAATTGATATGATCAATGCAATGGACAGCAGAGGAACAGGCTTCCGGGTATTATGCTGTTTCCAGGCATTTTGTCCCATAATGAGCTGGCTCTTTTCCGCTTCTCCAATAAGATATTGCATTAACTCCTTATATTGTATAGACTCTTTAAGCTTTATTCTAATTTAAGGGAACATAAATGGATTTACTACCATCATTTGCCGAGCTTGGGCTTTCAGAGGAGAGCCTGCTGGCACTAAAGGAAAAGGGCTTTGAGGAGCCTACGGATATACAGAAGGCTTGTATACCGCTATTACTTGAGAAGGGCACAGAGGTCGTCGGGCAGGCTCAGACGGGCACTGGAAAGACAGCTGCATTCGCACTCCCGATTCTTGAGACAATCGACTGCGGATCGAATGCCACGCAGGCACTGATCCTTGCTCCTACAAGGGAGCTTGCGATGCAGGTTGCAGAGGAAATCAACTCTCTCAAGGGAAAGAGGAAAATCGATATAGCGCCGATCTACGGAGGCGCAAGCATGGAGGTCCAGCTCAAGAAGCTCAGGAAGGGCCTTCAGATCGTCGTGGGAACACCGGGAAGGATACTTGACCACATAAGGCGCGGATCGCTGAAGCTCGACAGGCTTGAGTTCATGGTGCTCGACGAGGCAGACGAGATGCTCGATATGGGATTCATCGAGGATATCGAGGAGGTGCTGAAGGCTACTCCTGATGATAAGAGGATGCTGATGTTCTCAGCAACCATGCCTCCTGAGATCCAGCGCCTTGCTGAGACATTCATGAAGAATGCCCAGATAATAAGGACTCAGAAGAAGGACACAAGCGCCGTCAACACCGACCAGATCTACTATGAGGTAAGGGAGGCTGACAAGATCGAGGCTCTTACCAGAATCATAGACAGGGAAGCAAGCTTCTATGGCGTTGTCTTCTGCAGGACCAAGCTGCAGTGCGATGAGATCGGAAGCAAGCTCAGAAGCAGGGGCTATGACGCTGAGGCTCTCCATGGGGATCTGTCGCAGAGAGAGAGGGAGAAGATCCTCAAGGACATGAAGGAGCATACGATATCGATACTGGTTGCAACGGATGTCGCAGCAAGGGGCCTCGATATCCAGGATCTGACGCACGTTATCAACTACTCTCTTCCTGAGGACCCTGAGATCTACATCCACAGGGTCGGAAGGACAGGAAGAGCCGGAAAGACAGGAACTGCCATCACATTCATAACGCCATCGGAATCAAGGAGATTCTCATACATCAAGAGGGCTTCCCGCTCCGAGATCAGACGCGAGGAGATCCCTGAGGCTGAGGAGATCATCAGAGGCAAGAAGGAAAGGATCAGCGAGGAGATCAGGGAAGCCATCAAAAACGATGTGCTCGATGACTACAGGGACCTTGCCTCAAGGATCCTGGAGGATGAGGATGCAGAGGATGCATTCGCAGCCCTTCTCCAGTACATCTACAAGGATGAGCTTGATGCCTCGCAGTACAGGAAGATCGAAGCCGTTTCCTCCTCTAGGACCCGTGACAGGGCAAAGAAGGAAAGGGAGAGAAAGGAAGGCATGAGGAACCATGAGAAGTACGACAGAGTCAAGGCTCCAAGCCTTGATGAAGAGGGCTTCACAAGGCTCTTCATCGCAAGAGGAAGAAACGACGGCCTTACAAAGAGAGGCCTTGCCAATATCCTTATCGACCAGGCTGGCGTCAGGGACGAGGATCTGCAGGGCATACAGGTGATGGAGGACTTCTCCTTCGTCAATGCTCCATTCTCGGTTGCTGAGGAGATCCTGAAGACATTCTCCGCAAGGAAGGGAGAGAAGCCTATAATAACAAAGGCACGCCCCGAATCAGGACAGAGGAAGGAAATGCCAGCAAGGGCAAAGAGAAGGAAGGACTGGGAGGAAGATAGCCAGCCATACGGAAGGGATTCATGGTACGATGATGATGAAGGCCTCTCCTTTCCTGACAGGAAGAAGAGGAAGGGCAGCACGACCAGGCCTAGGAAGAAGGAAATAAAGAAGAAAGCTGACAGCAAGCGAGGAAGGAGAAAGTAGATATGTATGATTACCTTATCGTAGGAACAGGGCTCTTCGGATCCGTATTCGCATCAAAGGCGATTGGAAAGGGAAAGAAGGTCCTTATGGTGGAGAAGCGCAGCCATATTGGGGGAAACCTCTATACGGAGAATCGCGATGGGATCAATATCCACATGTACGGCGCCCACATCTTCCATACCTCCGATAAGGCAGTCTGGGACTACATCACATCCTACGCATCCTTCAATCAATTCATCAACTCCCCTATCGCAAACTACAAAGGCAGGGTATTCAACATGCCTTTCAATATGAACACATTCGCAAGGATGTGGGATATCTCCACTCCCGATGAGGCAAGAGCCATCATCGAGGAGCAGAGGAAGGAGATCAAGGGAGAGGCCAGGAACCTTGAGGAGCAGGCAATAAGCCTGGTCGGAAGGGATATCTACAATACGCTTGTGAAGGGCTACACCGAGAAGCAGTGGGGATGCGACGCCAGGGAACTGGGACCTGAGATCATAAAGAGGATCCCTGTAAGGTTCACATACGACAACAACTACTTCAATGACCGCTATCAGGGAATACCTGAAGGAGGATACACTGCGATCATCGAGAAGATGACGGAGGGTGCAGATATCCTTCTCTCGACAGACTTCACTCTTGATAGCCCATTAGCCGGAAAAGCAGAGAGGATACTCTATACAGGATGCCTTGATAGGCTCTATGGCTATTCTCTCGGAAGGCTCGGATACAGATCCGAGGTATTCGAGATGGAGAGGATAGAGAAGGAGGACTACCAGGGTGTTGCTGTCGTGAATTACACAGACAGGGAGACTCCCTTCACGAGGATCATAGAGCATAAGCACTTCGAGAAGTCATCTTCTCCTGTCACATGGATCAGCAGGGAATACCCTGTTGACTACTTAAAGACAGGAGAGCCTTACTACCCGATAAACAACGAGGATAACAGGAAGCTCTACAGCCAGTACAGGATACTCGCAGAGAAGGACAGCCGCCTCATTCTGGGAGGCAGGCTTGCTGAATACGCATATTACGATATGGATAAGACGATAGCCTCGGCTCTCGCTCTTGCCGGAAAGGAAGGACTCTAGATATGGAGATGGTCATCATAGCGCGACGAAAGAAGCCTATGCATGAAGCCATCCTCCTTCTTCAGCATCTTCGAGCCTCTTGTGATCTTGCAGAGGCTCATTTTTCTCTTTGATGCGATGTCGCGCTGGGGGATTCCCTTGTAAATATCCTCCATCAGAAGCCATCTCTGGATGATATCGTCTATCTCAGTAGGCGTCAGGATATCGTCGAACATGGCAATCAGCTCATCACGGTCGGTGATCGAGCATATCACATCAACAATATCGTTCTTCGCCCTCGTCTGTTCTTCCAGTTCCTCTTTCGAGTACGTAGAGCCTCTTCTGTTTCTATTCACAGTTATCTCCTTGTACAAAGGATAACCTTTCAAAGAGCCTTCGACAAGGAAAAACGAATCAGTAAAACAGACGGAACCCGATATCGAACTGCAGATCGGTCTTAACGCTGGCTCTATGGTTCCCCATGTTCCATACGGAAACGAGGTTCAGGCCTGCATCCACCGGAAGATAATCAAGGATATAGTACTGGGCCTTCACCCCAGCTGTGAGCGTGTACTCGACGACCCCGCCCTTGCTTTCATCAGGAGCAAACGGATTTGAGGTGCTAGGAGCATGAGTGATCTCCTCTCCTCCGCTGTACTGCGTCGTAGTGCTGTACTGGTCGATCACTCCATGCGCCATGAAGGAAAGGGTGCCTGTGACATCGAATACAGACGTCTTTCTGTATCCTATATCGACCTGAGCGGCAATCGCATCGGAACCGAACGGGAATGAGAGGTATCTTTCGACAAAGCCTGACCCACCTATCATGTTCCTTGTCGATGATACGAAATAGAGCTCCTTTGTGTAAACAGGCTCGTTCTCCATTGCCCTATGGTACAGAAACGGGCTGGTATACACGAACTCTGCATTCATATGCATGATACCATCGCCTGCTGGCATGAAGTACCTGACGCCTGCCATTGCACCGATGCCATCCGCAGAGCCTCCTTGCTCCCCTGGCTTGGGCTCACCACCTACTGCAAGGTCATCTACAGCTAACTGCAGATAGAGCGAGAGGTTCCTTACAGGAGAGTACTCAAGCTCTGCTGTCGCCAGCGAGTTGGAATTTCCTGCCATGAAGCCATTGTGGAGGAAGAAGAGAGGATTGAGGAGCCTTGGATCGAAGTAGTTCGTAGGAGACTGGTACATTATGCCTTCATTGAGTGCCAGCAGCACCTTGCCTCCAAAGAAGCTGAACTCGAATCTATGCGCAATGAGCATCCTTATTCCATCCAATGGGAACCTGTCGGATGTAGATGTCTTGTTCCTTGAATGGGTGAAGAAGCTTGCAAGCATCTGGTATGAGAATACATCGCTTCCTGTGAACGCAAGCGATAGATAATCATGGTACGGAAGCGTGTTTCCGAGCATCATGTTTCCCATCATGCCGTTTCCCCATTCAATCTGGCCCCTTCCGGATACGAACCTGAATGCATCGAAGCCAAGGGATAGGTATGCGTTATTCGGGAAGTTCATGATATCCAGTGAATCAGGAAGGAAAGGAATATTGGAGCTGCAGATCATCCCCAGCCGCCTGCTAGGGTACCTTGTTATCGCACCAGATTCATCATAGCCATGGACATCTGTAAACGGAACAGCCAGCGCGAAGTCGGTATAGAGCGCTATGCAGTTTCTGAACCTATAGCCTAAGCCGAACCAAGCGGCAGGCTCATCGAGGGATGAGGACGCTACGATGCTGCCATTTGATGAGAACTGGCTGTCTGAATGGAGAAAGAGCCTAGGCGCAATCTCAGCATTGAGTATGAAGCCCTGGCTTTTCTCCTCAGCAATATAGCTCTCTATCCTGTCCTTGAGAACTCTGCCCTGGATGGAGGAAGGCTCTATGCGGCTAATCAGATGGCTCACATCCGTCCTTGTCCAGGGCTTAGCGCCCAGAGGTGAGGCCTTTCCTTCCAGCACATAGAGCATCTCGACCTCATCATATACAGGATGGGAAAGCCTGAAGATCTCAAGCGATGCGGCTGACGCAGAAGCTATAGCAAGAGTAATCATCAAAGCGATTGCTATTGTCTTTCTCATATTCCACTCCATGTCATAGGGCTGCTGAGAACAGCCTGAGTATGTATCTGATGAACCTTCTGATAATCGATATCCTGCTGCATTCCTCTGCAGTCTGCTCCTGGCATAGCTCGAATGTCTTCTCGAAGTCGCTCTTTATTTCCCTTATTACGCTGGAGCCGAAGAACAGGACAGCAAGCTCGAAGTGGAGATAGAAGGACCTGTAGTCGATATTCACAGTGCCGACGCTCGCAATCCTGTCATCTGAGACGAACGTCTTGGAGTGTATGAAGCCTGGAGTGTATTCGAATATCCTAACCCCGGCTTTAAGGAGCTCTGCGTAATTCGACCTGGAGACCTCGAAGACAGTCTTCTTGTCAGGGATGTGGGGTGTTATTATCCTCACATCGATCCCGGATTTAGCGGCACGGATCAGGGCTCCCATGAACTCCTCATCGGGAATCAGGTATGGAGTCGTTATCCAGACATAGCGCTCAGCCCTGTTTATGATCTCGAGGTATGCATCCTCTGCTACGGTTATGTTATCGATCGGGTTATCGCTGAAGGGCTGGATATAGCCATCCGGAGAGCCCTTCACAGTGGGCCTGAAAAGCATGGGATCATCGCTTGACTTGCGAATGCCCTTCCACATGAAGAGGAACATGATGGTGAAGTTCCAGACAGCGTCTCCTGTCAGCTTCACTGCGTTATCCTTCCAGTGGCCGAATCTGATCTCCTCGTTCATGTACTCATCTGCGAGGTTCAGGCCTCCTGTGTAGCATACATTGCCATCGATATCGAAGATCTTCCTATGGTCACGGAAGTTCATCCTGGGATTGATGTGCATCCTCACCTTGTTGAACGCAGCGGCCTTGATGCCCATACCCTCGAGGCGTGATGCATAGTTGACAGGAAGGGAGCTGATCGAGCCCATGTCATCGTAGATCACCCTTACATCAACTCCCTCCTCAGCCTTCTTCCTTAATTCCTCGAGGATCGCATCCCAGCACCTTCCCTCGCCTATGATGAAGTACTCGATGAATATGAAGCGGCTTGCCTTCCTTATCTCGGGAATAAGGTCATTGAAGAAATCCTCCCCTATGGGGAAGTATGAGACATCGGTATCTGTCCAGAGAGGAAGATATGTGCTTTTGGCAATATACTTCGACAGCCTTGATAGCGATGGAGACTCAGCCTCAAGCGATGCCTCGGCATTCTCATCCCCTATTCTCCTCTCATTGAGCATGTTCCTGAATTCAGCAGTCTTCCTGCGGCTGAAATAGCCTAGCTTCCTGTTGCCGAAGAGGAAATAGAGCACGCCTCCGAATGGAGGAAGGATGCAAATAAGGAAGATCCATACCATCTTGTATGCAGGCTTCTCCTTCCTTGATGCTACCAGGAATGCCATCACGATCGATACAGCCATGAAAGCAAGAAGGAAGCCCTTATGGAATGTTGCGTAGAAGACCATGTAGATAACAAGGGAGAACTGCGCTATGAAGGCAAGCACGCACCATGCAAGCCTGGATGTCAGAAGCCTGAATAACCTACGCATTCCTATCCCTCAGCGAGAATTCGCAGCCGCAGTAATCCTGCCTGTAAAGCCCAAGCTCCTTCGAAAGCTCGATGGACCTCGTAAAGCCGTTCTTCTTCTTGAAATCGATCTCCGTGAATCCCTCGAGGTCGCTGCCCTGGGAGAATATGACCTTGCTGTTCTTGAATCTGGATACCGTGAGCGTCGTGCAGAAAAGGGGTATTCCCAGCTCCTTTGCCTTTCTTGCTGTCCTCAGGAGATTGAACCTGAAGCAGAGCGTGCACCTCTCTCCGTGCTCCTTATCGCCTTCATGTCCCTTTACCCACTCAAGCCACTGATCGTGGTCCCATTCATCCTTGATCACCTCTAGGCCATAGTGCTGGGCTACAAGCAGAAGCGAGCTGTAGCGTTTCTCGAACTCCTCATTAGGGAAGATATTGCTATCTGAGAAGAAAAGCAGAGGCTCATAGCCCTCCTCAAGAAGCCTTTCGATGGAAGAAGTAGAGCATGGACCGCAGCAGACATGAACGAGGATCTTCATCTTTTCCATAGATATGAATGATGTTATCATATTGCTTTGATATCCTCAATAATCCCGATTATCCGGGCAGAAGGGAGAAGGCAGAATGAACAGATACAGATCCATACCGGTAGTCGCATTGGTTGGAATTGCAGTGATAGTCGGGCTCATGACGGATGCGCACGGAGCAATCAAGATCGCACTGATGGCCGCAGCGCTTATCTCATTGCTTTGGTACAGCAGGGGCACCATGTACTTCGCAAAGGCCAATAAGCTGATGCAGGAAGATAAGCCAGGAAACAAGGAGAAGGCACTTGAGAACTACAGGAAGGCTGTCAAGGCAGGCCTTCCCAATAACTTCCTTGTAACAACCGGATCGATAGTGATCCAGCATGGGGATATCGAGGAAGGCAGGAAGATACTCGAGAAGGTGCTGGATGATCCGAAGACATCGAATCAGGCAAAGGTATCCTTGTCCATGTACTACTGGCTTACTGATGATCTGGATAGGGCTATCGAACTATGCGAGGATGCAAGGAGCCATGGATACAACGACAGGAACCTCTACATCAACCTCGGGACGTATTACATAAACGCAGGAAGGATCAAGGACTTCAAGAAGCTTAATAAGGATGCGTACAGGAACAAGAAGGGCTCGCCTGCTGTAATAGACCTTGAGGCAGTATGCTCGATGATGGATGGCAACTGGAAGGAAGCAGGATTCCATCTCACTTCGCTTTTTGACAGAGCAACGCCCCACTTCATAGATCCATACATCCACTTTGCACAGGTCTACATCCATTACGGAAAGGCCGCTATGGCGCTTGAGTGGCTTAAGAAGGGACGAGGATGCACATTCTCCAATACATCCCTGATAACAAGGGATGAGCTTGAAGAGCTCATTGAAAAGCTCGAGGCTAAGGAGACGAGGCTCTCCTTCGTCAATGCCTTCAATGCAAGCACAATCGATATCATCAATGGCAGGATCCCAGAGATAGAAAATGGCGAGGAATGCTCTCTTGATGAGATTCCGGGATTCCCTGAGCTCGATGAATTCATAATGAAGGAGAGCGAGAAGACCATTCTCCAGGAAAGGGATGAGGATGATGTATGCACCGATCTCACAGAGGAAGACGAGAAGTGGCTTGAGAAGCACAGGGACTGACAGAGAAGAGCCTCGCCGGACGGCGAGGCCTTTTTTCTCAGTGCTTAACGGAGAACAGCAGGGATGAGACGAAGCCGTTCGATAGCGAATCGTAGCCAAGCCTCAGCCTCATAGGGATCTTCACGAGTCCTATGAATGAGAAGACTGTCTGGAATTCAGCGCCTGTCGAGAATTCGTAGAGCGCATCGTGCACCATTGAGTCATAGTATACATCGATCTCAGAATCCTCAAGGATCAGGAATTCACCGAATGTCGGATTCTTCCATAGCCTCAGTCCGAATGCGATATTCGCCATCGATATATGCTTATCGGCCTGGATGTTGTTCCTGTAATCCATCCCTGGCATCAGAGCATTGGATGTAAAGCCATCGGAAATGAAGAGAGGAACGCTTCCCTGACCATCCACGGAGAACCTCGAGAAGAGGCCTGCATCTATGTAGAGCGGTATCGAATCAAGGAGGTAGAACCTTGAATTGACAGATGCTTCGAGGAAGTTCCTCGGGTTATTGAATGCTATTCCCTCTGTGGTAAGAAGGTATCCGAAGGACCCGAAGAGGTGGAACCAGCCGATTCTGACATTGCCATCGAGAGCGGCAGAGAGAGCAAACTCGTTTTCCGAATTGAACCTGGTTGCGAATTCCATGCTCTCCTTGAATGCAAGCTTGTACTGGTCCTCCTTTGCAAGCGCAACCCAGTCATAGCCCTGCCTGACGTAGAGCAGAGGTATGTACCACTTGCTCTGCCCGAAATCGAATGAGCAGTCGAAGGTGAATCTCATGGAGTTAGCAGGATAGTACCTGAAGGAGCCTGCGATCATCGGATAGGCATGCATCGTGCTCTGGTTGAGCGTATTGCATGAAACCCCGAAATCCACCGAAGCCTCTATGCTTTTATAGAGGAAATTGTACTCAAGCCCTATATCCATCGAGTTCTTCAGCCTGAATGAGTAATCGGCATCATGCTTCGAATCGAAGCTGATGCCAAGCATTGTCGCAGGGGAGCTTGTCTCGATCCTGGAGAAGTAATCGAGGTTCTTGAAGATCTTGTCTATCTTCTTGTCATACTGGCTCCTGGCTTCGAGCATAGCATCGCTGACACCTGCTTTATACAGGGTCTGGAGACGCTCATCCTCCTGCTTTGCGCTCTCATAGCCGATTATTGCCATCTCATGGGCCTTGGAGAAGGCCATGAAGGAATACTGCTCGACTGCGCACCTGATCCATATGAAGTCCGGATTCTCCTTCATATCGGATGCAGCCTTCTGCCTCTTTCCGATATCGAATGCGGAATTGAGGATTGTTATTGGATTGACGAGCTCCATATCATCCATGTCGTAGAAGGTTGTGGAGAGGATCACAGTATCCGTATACTCGAACGCGGCATCTATAGGAGCGAGGGATACGATTCCTCCATCTGTCAGCAGGTGCCCGTTGTATACCTGCGGAGGGAAGTAGACAGGAAGGGCGAAGGATGCAATGAGAACATCTGCAAAGTCGCCCTCTGTTATCCTGATCTCACGCTTGGTGACAAGGTCATCGCATACCACCATCACAGGTATATCCAGATCCTCGAGCCTGGTGTCGACGCCGACAGCCGATTCGATGAGCGTCTTGAAGCCAGTAGGCATCAGGAGTCCGCCTTTAAGCGGGAGAGTGAACGAGAAGTAATTCGAAAGGTCCCCTGCTTCGATGAACTCGACGATCTGCTCGGGAGTCATGCCGGCAGCGTAGAGCATTCCTATAATCGATCCCATGCTGTTGGAGACGATGAAGTCAGGCACTATGCCCTGCTCCTCAAGGTACTTGAGGACGCCGAGGTGCGCGAATGCCCTCGCGGAGCCTCCGGTAAGCACAAGGCCGATAGGGTCCCTTTCCCCGTTTGTCTTTTCGAGAATCCTCTCCCTGAAGCTCTCATCTCCATATGTTATAGGGATATCCGAGACAAGTATATCGTCATTGAGCATCGAGAGATCATCAGCATATATGAAGGATAAGGACATCAGAAGGATGACTATCAGTATTCTCTTGATCATGCTATTACAATACAACATTATCATGTCATTGTGAATTCTCTCTTTCCCTGCCGTTGTTCCAAAAGCCCTCTACGATGCTATAATAGAAATATGAAGACATTTCTTTGGTATGACCTAGAGACATTCGGCCTCAATTCCCACTATGACAGGATCGCGCAGGCAGCTGCCATAAGAACAGATATGGAGCTTAACATAATAGAGCGCCCTACCCTTCTCTACTGCAGGCTCTCACCTGACTATCTTCCCAATCCACAGTCCTGCCTCGTGACAGGAATCACCCCGCAGAAGGTCAATAAGGACGGATTATGCGAGGCCGAGTTCATCGATAGGCTTTACAGGATCCTCACTGTGCCTGACACGATCGCTGTCGGCTACAACAGCATAGC
>JAXFQZ010000017.1:0-7170 GCA_034178685.1 Candidatus Ornithospirochaeta sp.
CGAAAGGATTTGATTACATATCCTCGTTGATGATTGTGATATCAGGGGATACTGTTTCCCTGATGTATCTCTGTACGCCGTTTGTGAGTGTGAGCTGGCTCATTGGGCAGCCTGCACATGCTCCTACGAGTCTTACGAATACGTTATTGCCTTCCATCCTGATGTATTCGATATCTCCGCCATCGTTCTGAAGAGCTGGTCTGATAGCGTTGATTGCTTCCTTTACTTTATCTTCCATGACTGGTTCTCCTTGGTTATATAACAATAACTTACTATATAGGATAGCACTGGTCAAGCTAGCTTAGTAATGATGTGTGATGATGACAAGAGCATTGTTTTTGCTTATGCTTAGATTATGAGCGCGCATAGGATTATTTTTTACAATCAGAAAGGCGGAGTCGGTAAGACAACGGCCACAGTGAATCTTGGTTCTGCTTTGGCAAAGCTTGGGTACAGGGTGCTTCTTATAGATTTCGATGCTCAGTGCAATCTTACAAGCTCAGTGTCAGGAGATAACAGAAAACCATCGATATACAGCGTGATCACTGGTCAGACACCAGTTGCTAATGCTGTCCAGGATACTATTTTCGATAATCTCTATCTCATTCCTGGCTCGCTTGATCTTGCTGGTCTTGGAATAGAGCTTGTAAATGAGGATGGAAGGGAGTTCTTCCTTAAGAATTCCATCAGGGATCTCGATAATGACTTTGATTACATTCTCCTTGATTGCCCTCCATCCTTAGGCCTTGAGACAATGAATGCGCTTTGCTGGGCTGATTATGTTGTCATTCCTCTTCAGTGTGAGTATTTTGCCATGGAAGGACTTAATATGATCATGAGGACTGTCACCAATGTCAGAAAACAGCTTAATCCTCAGCTTAAGACGCTAGGAATACTGTTCACGATGTATTCAAAGAGGGCTGTGATCAACAAGGAGGTCGTTGAGGATATAAGCGCCTTCTTCAAGGATCTGGTCTTCAGGACAATAATCCCAAGGAGCGTCAGGATGGCAGAGGCTCCTTCACATGGTATGCCTATCGATTACTATGATAAATCAAACTGCGGGACAAAGGCATTCGCAGCATTAGCCAAGGAGGTTGTAGGCCGTGTCGAATGAACGTAAGCATGGACTTGGAAGAGGCATGAGCTCCCTTCTCAAGGATTTTGATTTCGATGCTCAGGTTGAGAATGTGATAAACAAGACAACCCAGGATCCTGTAGCGCCTCCTCGCACAGCGAAGGAAGACAGCGATGGAATCAGGGCTGTTGCTGTTCCTATCGATTCTGTTTCAGCCAATCCCAATCAGCCAAGAAAGACCTTCGATGAGTCCTCCATCGAGGAGCTTGCAGCCTCGATCAAGGAACATGGGATCATACAGCCTCTTCTTGTAGAGGAATTCGCACCAGGAAGGTATTCTATAGTTGCTGGAGAGAGAAGATACAGGGCAGCCAAGATAGCTGGCCTTGAGTCGGTTCCTGTGATCATACGCAGCCTCTCTGAAATCCAGAGGCTTGAGCTATCGCTTATCGAGAACATACAGAGATCGAATCTGAATGCAATCGAGGAAGCGACAGCATATCAGTATCTTATACAGAGATCGGGATACACTCAGGAGGAGCTTGCATCGAAGCTCGGCAAGTCGAGATCCTCAATCGCCAATTCCCTGAGGCTTCTTTCGCTATCCGATTCAATCAAGGATGATGTGATCTCAGGTCTCATCACTCCTGGGCATGCAAGGGCAATACTCTCGCTTGTGAACCCTTCCGACCAGATCCTCCTTAGGCAGAAGATCGTCGAGGGCGATCTATCCGTAAGGGAGGCCGAGAAGCTTGCTGAGGAGTACAACAAGGGCCACAAGATCGTGAATAAGAAAAAGAAGATCGAGACAGAGGATCCTGAGGTAGTGAGCGTTCTGAATAAATTCGGAGCGGCTCTTGGATCCAGGGTCGAGATCAAAGGCAGCCTGAACAAGGGAAAGCTCATGATCAAGTTCAGATCGCACTCCGATCTGGAGAGAATTTACTCGCTCCTGAGCAAGGGTGATGAGCTATTTATCGAATAAATAATTATATTATAAGGAAATAATATGGATACTACTAATCTGAAAGACGGAATCTATGCATTGATGCATACAGAAAAGGGCGATATTCTCCTGAATCTTGATTACAAGAGATGCCCTATGACAGTCTGCAATTTCATCGGCCTTGCCGATGGCGAGCTTAACACTGAGGATAAGGGAGTCCCATTCTATGATGGACTCAGCTTCCATAGGGTGATCAAGGACTTCATGATCCAGGGCGGATGCCCGAAGGGCGATGGAACAGGCGGCCCGGGATACAGGTTCCCTGATGAATTCGATCCGGAGCTCAAGCATGATGGTCCTGGAGTCCTTTCCATGGCAAATGCTGGCCCAGGGACAAACGGAAGCCAGTTCTTCATCACGCATGTGGCAACTCCATGGCTTGATGGGAAGCACACTGTGTTCGGCCATGTCGTAGAGGGACAGGATATAGTGAATGCAATCGAGCAGGGAGATAGGATCGACAGCGTTGAGATCATCCGCGTGGGATCCGATGCTGAGGCTTTCGATACAACAGGACAGGCTTTCTCTGATTACGTTGCGGCTGTTGAGGAGAAGCAGGCAATGAAGCTAAGGAAGGAGAAGGAGAGAGTAGAGGCCGAGATTGCCAACAGATACCCGAATGCCGTAAAGACAAAGACAGGGCTGAGGTATGTCGTCGAGAAGGAAGGAAGCGGTGACAGGAGCCCTAAGTACGGTCAGGCTGTGACAGTCCACTACCATGGAACTCTCCTCAACGGGAAGATCTTCGATTCCTCTATTCTCAGGAAGGAGCCTGCTTCATTCAGGATCGGTCAGGTGATCGAAGGCTGGAATGAGGCTCTGCAGACTATGAAGAAGGGAGAGAAGAGAACTCTCATCATCCCGCCTGAGCTTGGCTATGGAGAATATGGATACCCAGGTGTCATTCCTCCTAATTCATACCTGATCTTCGAGGTGGAGCTGCTTGATTTCTAAGATGAAGGATTCCTCTGTTAGATATGTATGCTCCGAGTGCGGGCATGATGAATCGAAGTGGATGGGAAGATGCCCCGAGTGCGGTGCATGGAACTCATTCACTGAGGAGAGGATTGCCTCTGCTAAGGGCAAGGCCCCTGTAAACGCCAGCTCCATCGATTCAAGCCTCAGGAAGCTCTCTGATATAGCTGTGGATGAGTCGATCAGGATAGCAACAGGGATCGATGAGTTCGACAGGGTTCTCGGAGGCGGTATCATGCGTCCATCCTCCGTCCTCATTGGGGGCGAGCCCGGCATCGGCAAGTCCACGATAATGCTCCAGGTCATATCCAGGCTGAAGGGCATAGGGAGGATACTGTACATATCGGGAGAGGAATCGCCTTCGCAGGTGAAGATGCGTGCCCAGCGTCTTGGCCTCGATACAGATAGCATAGATATCTACTGCGATACGAACCTCGAGTCGATATCATCGGCTATCAGCGAAGCGCATCCTGCTGTGATCGTGATCGATTCGCTTCAGACTCTTTACTCATCATCCATCGCATCCCTTTCCGGCTCTCCGAACCAGGTAAGGGCATGCTGCATGGAGCTCTCGACGCTTGCAAAGAGGATCGGGTCATCTGTCTTCTTCATCGGCCACGTCACCAAGGACGGTAATATAGCAGGCCCCAAGATAGTGGAGCATATGGTTGATACGGTCCTCTACTTCGAGAGCGCAGAGGAAGGCATGAGGCTTCTGAGGGCGAGCAAGAACAGGTTCGGATCGGTAGATGAGATCGGGCTCTTCATAATGGGAGAGCAGGGCCTTGAGGGAGTAAGGGATCCCTCTTCCTTCTTCTTCTCGGAGAGGGACGGGAAGGACTTCCCTGCGGGGATAGCCTTCACTCCCATAGTAGAGGGAAGCAGGACCTTCATCGTTGAGATACAGGCCCTGGTGGTGCCTGCGAAGAGCGGGCTTCAGAGGATATACTCAGACAGGATAGACAGCGCAAGGGTAAGCAGGGTCGCTGCGATACTTGAGCGCCATGCAGGCCTGAGGCTCACCGATCAGGATATATACGTGAATGTGGCAGGGGGAATGAAGCTATCTGATGTTTCCATCGAGATGGCGCTTGCCCTGGCGCTCTACAGCTCCAAGACAGGGACTCCCGTACCCTGCGACCTCGCATCGTTCGGAGAGCTTTCCCTTGCAGGAGAGGTAAGGCCAGTGTCCTTTACAGACAGAAGGCTCAAGGCAGCCTGCGATATGGGATTCAGAAGAGCATTGATGAACGGCAGCCATAAGGACTTCCAGGGACTGAAGAGCATCTCTGCGAAGAACATACGCCTTGCCATAATCCCAGCATTCGCAGCAAAGAAAGAATAAGCAGGACTTTCTCAGTCCTGCTTACTAAGCTTGCATCCTACAGTCTTGCAATGAGATAGGGGAATGCTACGAATGTTCCCAGCATGCTTCCCACAGAGCTGAGGAGGAATACTAACAAAGCATGGAGTATCCTGTTGCGGTACCATCCCTTCAGCGACATCGCATCATCGTTGATGCCCTCGAAGTCCTTTACCTTTGGCTTCCTGAACGTTGCCTCGAGGATTCCTCCGAGCATACCCACTCCAAGCACTGGATTGAGCGCGAAGAACGGTGCTGTCACTGCGCATGCTAGGATATTGAGAGGATGAGCGGCTGAAATGAGAGTGGAAAGGAACGTGCATGATGCGTTCACCAGGACCCAGTACAGGAATGTCCTAAGCCCCTGGTCCCATCCATTCATTATTCCTCCGACGACAAGGAGCATCACAATGAGAGCTGGCACTATATAAGGAAGTGCCTTGCTCCAGCCCTTTGACTTCGGAACGGACTCTATCTCTGAGACATCATCCTGGATTTCCTTCTTCTCGAGCTTCTCCAGCGTCCTTATGATTCCGTTCGTGTGGCCTGCTCCGATTACAGCTACCTTCCTATCCCCATCCGCAGCGTATATCTTAGTGGCAAGGTACCTGTCGCGCTCATCGATGAGAACCTCCTTTACGGAAGGAAGCTCCTTTGCAACCTCGTTGAGCATGCTCTCGAGCGTTTCCTGCTTCTTGAGCTCCTCAAGCTCCTCAGGGCTGATCTCCTCATCTGAGAATGCGGCTGATATCAGGGTCGCAAGGAGCTTGCACTTGTTCCATAGGGAGCTCTTTGCCCATGCTCTCCTGAATGTGGTCTGTATGTCCCTGTCGCATAGCGAGAGAGGTATGCCCTTCTCCTTCGCAAGGCTAGCGGCTCCTAAGATCTCATCGCCAGGCTTCGTGCCTGTCTGGTTTCCCAGCCTTCTCTGGAAGGAGGCAAGCGCTGTATTGGCAAGAAGGAAGAAGCCCTTTCCTTCCCTGATCACCTTCCTGATGTCGGTATTCTCCCAGGAAGAGCTCTCTGTCTTGCTCTTCATCCTGCCCTGGTCGAGCTCGATGCATATCCTGTCAGGATTCTCCTGCTCGATGATGGCTGCCACTTCCTCAACGCTGTTCTGCGAGACGTGGGCGGTTCCTATGAGATATAGCATCCTCCCATCGCTGAAACGTATGCGATGGTAAGTATCGCTTATTTTTTCTACTTGCATAATGAAAGTATAATCTCCTGCATTGTTCAGGGCAAGTTACAGAGGCAGGAGGAGCTGCATCACTTGCTCCAGGAAGCTCTCCTTGTAGAGGCGCACGAATACCCTTCCTTCCATTCTTCCCCCGATAAGAGGAAGAAGAAGCATAGGGAGATTCACGCTGCCGTAAGGCAGGGGAAGCTGCTCGAGGATGTACATCCCTGCAGGAAGCTCCGTATCCTCCTCATCCTTCCTGGGAACGGGCATTCCGCTTTCTATCATACTTCTCTCCTCAGCCGAGTATCCGTTCCTCTCTCCTGCGAAGAGGCCCTCGATTGTGAGGCTCTCATCCCTTAGCCTGAATGAGAAGCATTCGATGTGCTCGAAGCCAGTCTCCTTCTTCTGTATGCCTTCTATCGCCTTATCAAGTCCCATCTCAGCGCTTCTGTACCAGATAGGGGAAGAGAGAGTCAGCCTAAATGTCCTGTTTTCCATCAATCATCCTCGCAAATAGATCGAAGAGGCATCTGCTGTCGCTGTATCTTGCCTCAGGATGCCACTGCACACCAATGGCATTCCTTCCTTCTATCGCCTCAATGACACCATCCTCCGAGACGGCAGAGACTGAAAAGCCTTCAGCTGCTGTCCTCACAGCCTGGTGATGCACGCTGTTGACCATTATCCTGTCCCTGCCGTATGCGCCGTGAAGGAGAGTGTCCTCCTTGATGCTTACTGCGTGGATATCGCCAGATGTGTCATCGAGCCTCCTGTGGATCACAGGAGAGCCCTTCTCGAGCGCTATATCCTGATAGAGCTTTCCTCCGAATGCTGTGTTGATGACCTGTATGCCGCGGCATATCCCAAGGATCGGGATCCCCATCCTATCGGCCTCCCGTACCAGCGCGATATGGAACTCATCCATATCCCTATCGGTTCTGCCGCAGTGCCTGTCCTCCTCCCCGTATAGGGACGGATCGACATCTCCTCCTCCAGGAAGGAGAAGGCCGTCGCATCCCAAGAGCGCATCATGGGCCATATCGGGGGAGAGCACAGGGATGATGACTGGCATCATCCCTGATGATACAAGCGCATCGATGTAAGCCTGGTTTATTATATGCTGCATGTAATCGAATGCAGATGCCTCAGGATCCCTCCTGACTGCGGCTATGGCTGCCCTTCTCATCTGTATTCCGCGAGGAATTTCTTCACGAAATCGGAGACACGCTCGCATGATTCGATGTTTGCGCGCTCGTTCACGGAGTGGATATCCTTCAGCTCAGGCCCGATCGAGACCGAATCCATTCCATCGATTATCGAGTTGATGATACCGCACTCGAGTCCTGCATGGATTACAGTAACCTCTGGCTTCCTGCCTGTAAGCCTCTCGTAGCACTCTGCGATTTCCCTTGTGAAGCTGGATTCGGGATCCGGCTCCCATGCCGGGTACCCTTCATCTGTGCGTACAGTGAATCCGAAGCTCTCCATCAGAGCGGAGATCCTGTATGCAAGGCTGTTCTTGGCAGAATCCCTTGAGCTTCTTACGGATAGCTCGACCTCTGCCT